>NZ_BAABRP010000018.1 GCF_039545055.1 Deinococcus carri | reverse complement strand
GGGTGGAACAAACTTCACGACAATTCTTTTGTTCATGGCGTAATGCTAGCAGGGGGAGGGCAGGCTGCGCGCTAGCCTGGGGCATGACGCACAGACGGACTGCCCGGAAATCCATCCTGGTGGCGAACGACGACGGCATCTTTTCACCCGGCATCAAGGCGCTGGCCCTCGCCCTGGCCGACGTGGGCGATGTGGTGGTCGTCGCGCCCGACGTGGAACAGTCGGCGGTGGGGCACGGCATCACCATCCGCCGCCCGCTGAGGTTCAAGCACACCGCCTCGGCGGGCTTCGGGGAAATCCCGGCGTACCGGGTGGACGGTACCCCCGCCGACTGCGTGGTGCTGGGCGTGCATCTGCTGGGCCGGCCCGACCTGGTGGTCAGTGGCATCAACCTGGGGCCGAACCTGGGCGACGACCTGACGCACTCCGGCACGGTCGCGGCGGCCATTGAGGGGCTGGCGCTGGGGCTGCCGTCCATCGCCTTCAGCCAGCAGAGCGGGGCGGGGGGCGAGTACAGCTTCACGGCGGGCGCAGCCTACGCGGCCCGGCTGGCGCGCGAGGTGCTGACGCGGGGGCTGCCGCCGCGCGTGCTGCTGAACGTGAACTTCCCGGCGGGAATGCCCCGTGGCGTGCGCGTTACCAGGGTGGGCGAACACCGCTGGGAAGACACCATCGTGACCCGCCAGGACCCGGAAGGCCGCGAATACCACTGGGTCGCGGGGCAGAGCCGCGCCGCCGACGCCCACGACCAGACCACCGACTACGGCGCGGTGCAGGCCGGGTATGTCAGCGTGACGCCAGTGCGCCTGGACCTGACCGCCCGCGACCTGCTGGAGGAACTCGCGGAGTACGTGCCGGAGATGTAATCAGGGCTGCGTGTCGAGTTTGAGTTGGGAGGCGGGGACGGCGGGTACAGGAACGAGCTTCAGATTCCGCAGGTCGGCTGTGTCCACCCGGTAGAGGAGTGCGGCCGGCTGTTCCCCATCCCTAACCCGGAAGAACTCGGCGGGTGTGGCCACCAGGCGCGGAACGGCGGGCTGGCCGCCGCGCGACAGCGGCGCGGGAAAAGCGACCTGACCGTCCTGTGCGGCCCGCAGGGTAAAGTTGAGTCCCTTCCCCGTACTGGAAGGTTGACCATAGACGATGGCGTAGAAGGTCCCCGCAGCGCCTAGCACGGGAACACTGAGGGTCAGGATGGAAGGCGTTCCACTCTCGGGAAAGAACCCCATCTCTCGTATCTGGGCCGAGTCCGGTGCAGCAGATTTCAGCCCTCTGAACAGCTCATCCCAGATAAGCAAAGAGTAGAGGTTGGTGCTGTAGATAGGCTGGTCCGCAGTGCCCAGTCGCATCCGGGCCGGGCCAATTTCAAAGGTAGGATTCTTCAATCCGGTCAGGCGTAGGGGAACTTTGACCGAGTACAGTGCTTGCCCCAGCAGGCTGCCGACAGGGACATACCGCTCTCCCTTGATCTCCCGGTTAAACTCGTTGAGGTTGAGTGCCTGGGGTTCGCTGATGCCGGGGAACTTCAGGTGGAGAAAGGCGTCCGTGCCCTCCACCACCTGCACGCCTACGCCACCCGCTTTCAGCGCCGCAATCAAATCACTGAACTTCAACAGCTCATTGGGGCTGCGGGAATCACGGCAATGGGCCTCCAGCCGCTCGCGCCCCCCCGGTTTGGTCAGTTCAGCTTGCACCCACGCCCGCTCTGCTTCGGTCAGCCTCTGCAAAGTGGCAGTATCCAACTTGCAAGAGGACCGAGGGGCCAAGGGAGCAGCATTCACCGTCGGCACCTGCGCCAGCGCCTGCACCCCCAGCAGCGCCGCCATGCCCGCGAGGAGCGCCGCGTGGCCTGCCTGCGGCAGCGTGTGGACCTGACTCAGGTCACGCGCGATGGCGGAGGGGTCGCCCAGATCGCGCAGGGCGGCGCGGGTCGCTGCCGCCTCGTCCAGCCCCAGCAACCTGTACCGGTAAACCTTGTCCTCGACGGCCCCGCGCAGTTCCAGCCGCGCCTCGCGGGCGGCCTTGCCCCACAGGCCACGGGTCGCCCGCTTCAGGTACTGTTCCGTCTCCCTCATGCCTGGCCCCCGATCACACCGCGCACGGCGGCGCTGAAGCGTTCGTAGCGTTCGCGCTGGGCGCGGAGTTCCTGCTGGCCGCCAGGGGTCAGGGTATACACCTTGACCGGGCTGCCCCCGCGTGGCAAGACCTGAAACTCGCCCGCGATCCACCCGGCCTTTTCCAGACGGTGCAGGGCCGGATACAGCGTGCCCTCGCGCAGCGTGAAGTACCCGTCCGTGCTGGCCTGCACGTCCGCGATGATCTGCCCGCCGTAGCGCGGCCCCTGTTCGAGGGCGGCCAGCAGAAGCAGGTCGAGGTGGCCCTTGAGTTGCTGGGGGTCCATACCGGTTCTTTCCCTGACGGCCCGAAAAAGGCCACAGGCATCGCTTTCCGATGTAGAGGCATCGTAAGACAAGGTGCCTCGGAAAGCAAGGCCAGGAGTAAGCGGCTCAGCGCCCGTCCAGCACCTCGAACACCCAGGCCCGCACGCCGCCCGGCAGGGGCAGCGGGGGCACCTCTTCCGCCCAGCGGCTGGCGACGAGCGCGAGGCCGGGCTGGGCGGGGCTGACCAGCAGCTCGGCCCCCACGAAGCCCGGCAGACCCGGCAGCGCGTTCAGGAAGGCGCGCAGGTCAGCCTCGGCGTGTTCGCCGCGTGCCTCGGCGTAATGTACCCTTGCCGTCATGGCGACAGGGTACCGCCGGGCTGTCTGCTGATGGCGGAAAGCTGACCGCTCCCCTCAGTACAGCGCCAGGGGGTCCTTGGGGTTCCAGCGCATGTAGGTGCCGAAGTGCAGGTGGGGGCCGGTGCTGCGCCCGCTGCTGCCGACGCGGCCGATGGGCTGCCCCTGCACGACCCGGTCACCCGCCCGCGCGAGGTTGGCGCTGAGGTGGGCGTAGCGGGTGATCCAGCCGTCGGGATGCTCGACCACGACCGTCCAGCCCCAGCCCCGCTCGAAATCGGCGCGTGATTCCAGCACCCGCCCCGAGCGTGCCGCACGCACGATGGTCCCCTGCGGGGCCACGATGTCCACGCCGTAATGGCCCTCGTGTTCGCCGTCCAGCACGCGGTCGCCGTAACCGCTGCTGACGTAGTGGTACCCCGGCACCGGCCACAGCCACCCCGAGGCTGCTGGTACCGAGGAAACGCGGATGGAGGCCGTCCGCACGGCCGCCGCGGGTGTGCTGCGCCGCACCGTTCGGCTGCCTGCCGGACTCTCCGCCGCGCTCCCCGAACGAGGCAGGCGGGCAGCCACGTTGCGCCCCGGAATGTGAACGCTGGCCCCTGCCCGCAGGGGTCGCCCGGCCCCGAGTTGCGGATTGGCCCGCAGCAGTTGCGAGAGGCTCAGGCCATAGCGGTGGGCGATGCGAATCAGGTTCTCGCCGCTTTTGACGCGGTGGGCCGTGCCGGGCAGTTGCCGGTTGGGAATCCGCAGGGTCTTGCCCGCCTGCACCTGATTGGCATTTTTCAGGCCCGGATTCGCGTCCTTCAGGGCCGAGACGCTGATGCCGGCCCGCTGTGCAATCACGGTCAGATTGTCGCCGGGGCGTACGCGGTAGCTGGTGGCCGCACTTGCTAGACCTGCCAGCACCAGCGCCGCGGTGGCCAGAACGCGCCGGGTGGTGGGCAGCGCGCCTGTCTGCCCAGAAGAGCACCGGATGAGAACGGGGGTCACAATCCTTAGCATAATGGGGGAGGCGTGGCTGTTGTGTGAGGAATCCGTCTCCACGTTACCCTGCCCCCATGACTGGTGTGCCCACCTTTGCCCCCCCACCCGGTTTCCAGCGCCTGCGCCTGCTGCTGGCCTGGGACGGCGCGGACTTTGCCGGGTGGCAGGCCCAGCTCAATGCCCCCAGTGTCCAGGACACGCTTCACGCCGCGCTGCTGCGCCTGGGCGGGGAAGGAGCAGCCCGCCCCGTCGCCGCCGGGCGCACCGACGCGGGCGTTCACGCCGAGGCAATGCCTGCCCATGTGGACGTGCCGGAGAGCTTCCGCATCCCGCCGGAAAAGCTCGCGTGGGCGCTGAATGCCCACCTGCCACCCAGCGTGGCGGTGCTGGATGCCGGGCCTGCCCCCGCGGGCTTTCACGCCCGTTTCTCCTGCACCGAGCGGCGGTACACCTATCGGCTGTTGAATGCGCCGCAGCGGCACCCGCTCTGGGTGGGTCGGGTGCTGCACGTCCCCGGTCCGCTGGACATGCCCGCCATGAATGCCGCCGCCGCCGCCCTCGTCGGCACCCACGACTTCGCCGCCTTCGCCACCCGCGAGGACCGCCAGACCGTGCGGGAGGTGCGGGCGCTCGCCGTGTATCCCGGCCCCCCTGTTCCTGGCGGAAGCGTCTGGGAGGTGCGGGTCGCGGGTGAGAGCTTCCTGCGCCACATGGTGCGCGGGCTGGTCGGGACGCTGCTGCTGGTCGGCCAGGGCAAACTCGCCCCGGAGGCGGTGGCCGCCATCCTCGCCGGGCGGGAGCGCGCGCAGGCGGGGGCGAACGTGCCGGGGTACGGGCTGACCTTCACGGGGGCGAGCTACGGGGACAGGTTCAGCCCTGCCCCACCGCCAGCAGATGTGGGGTAACACCCAGCAGGGCCGGGTCACGCTCCATCAGACGCAGGGCGGCGAGCAGTCCTTCCCGGCGTTCCGCGTCGCGCATGATCTCCTCCGGGTCGGGCAGCAGGCTGGCCGGGCCTTCCAGAGCGTAGAGCGTCACGTCCCGGACTCCCGCTGCGGCCAGTTCCGCCTCCAGTTCATGCGGGTGGTGAAAATAGGCGGTGGTGAAGTAGCCGGGGCGGTGCTCGGGGTTCAGGTACTCCCCTCCGGTGTAGGCCGCCTCACGAATCGGGCGGAAGTAGGGTTCGCCGGGCAGACCTCGTGTGAAGTCGCCACAGATGGCGGCGGCGCGGGGAATACCCACCGCGACCAGCACGCCGCCCGGCCGCAGCACCCGCCTCGCCTCGGCCAGGGCCGCTGCGCGGTCGGCGGACCGGGTGAGGTGGTACAGCGGCCCCAGCAGCAGCACCGCGTCGGCACTCGCGCTCGCGTATGGCAGCCTGCGCGCGTCGCCCAGCGTGACGGAGGTGAGGCCCGCCAGCGTGGGGTCGGCCCGCACCCGTGCCACATGGCCCGGCATGGCGTCGAGCAGGTGCACCGCATGGCCGGCCTTCAGCAGCTCCCGCGCGTACACGCCCGTTCCGCCGCCCACGTCCAGCACCGCGGCGGGAGCCGGGGGCAGCAGCCGGCCCAGCAGTTCCAGCGTCCGCGCGAACTCCACCACGCCCAGCCCGCGCGTCAGGCGGTCGTGTTCGCGGTCCAGGCCGTAGTACGTGGCAATCTCATCCATACGGCAGGGTAGGGGAGGAGCCACAGGACGGCATCGGCCAGATGGCGAAGGGCCGGGCATCCTGCCACCCGGCCCCCCTGGCTGCTGCTGTTACCCCCGCCGCGTCACCCCGTCGGTCGTCAGCAGTGGGCCGTACAGTTCCGGGCGGCGGTCGCGGAAAAAGCCCATGCCGGCGCGGAACTTTCTCGCCTCCGCGAGGTTCAGGTCGTGGAGCAGCGCGCCTTCCTCCGTTTCCCCGAACTCGGCCACGATGTCGCCGGTGTAATCCGCGATGAAGGAGTGGCCGTAGTACGTCTGCGTCACGTCGCCCACCTGCTCGGTGCCGATGCGGTTGCAGGCCCCCACATAGGTAGAGTTGCTGACTGCATGGCCCTGCATGGCGCGCTGCCACATCTGGTGGCTGTTGGGACTCTCGACCTCGGCGGGTTCGGAGCCGATGGCGGTGGGGTACAGCAGGAAGTCCGCGCCCAGCAGCATCAGCGAGCGGGCCGTTTCGGGATACCACTGGTCCCAGCACACGCCCACGCCCACGCGCCCGAAGCGGGTCGGCCAGACCTTGAAGCCGGTGTCGCCGGGGTTGAAGTAGTACTTCTCCTCGTAGCCGGGGCCGTCGGGGATGTGGGTCTTGCGGTAGTTGCCCAGCAGGGTCCCGTCGGCGTCGATGCACACCAGCGAGTTGTAGTGCGCCTGACCGGCCCGCTCGAAGTACGAGAGCGGTAGCACCACGCCCAGTTCACGGGCCAGGTTCTGGAAGCGGCCGATGAAGGGGTGCCCCTCCACCGGATGCGCCAGCGCGAAGTAGTCCTCGCGTTCCACCTGGCAGAAGTACAGGTTCTCGAAGAGTTCGGGCAGCAGCACGACCTGCGCGCCCTGCCGGGCCGCGTCACGGACATGGGCCTCGGCGCGGCTCACGTTGTCTTCGAGCCTGTCGGTCACGTGCATCTGCACGACGGCGAGCTTGACATTCTGGGTCATCCCTTATCCTCCCTCAAATTCAGGCCCGCGCAACTTCAAGCCCAGGCGGCGGGCCACCTCGCCGCGCGGGCGGGTCAGGCCGCTGCGGGCGTCCATGTACTCACGGTACACGGGGTCGAAGGAGTGAATCAGGACCGCCATCACGCCATGTTCGTCGGTCTGGAGGCCCTGGATACGGAACCCCGCGCGCAGTTTGGGAATCAACACCGCGTTGTTGGTGGCGTGGTGGTGGCTGCGGACGAGGCGGTAGCCTTCCGCCCTCAGCGCGTCCAGCACGACCGGGAGCAGGCGGGTATAAAGGCCCCTGCCCCGATGGCCCGGCAGAAAGGCCGTGTTCACCATATAGGCCGTCCGCGCGTCCCACTGGCGCGAAAGCTGCCAGCCCGCCACCTCGCCCGCGTGCGAGACCAGCCAGGCGTATCTGGGCACGTCAGGGCTGGGGCGTAACGCGGGGGAGGCCCAGTCGAAGGACACGGACTGGTAGGCGGCGTCTTCCAGCCGCGCGTAGACGTTCCAGTACACCTCGTAGGGCACGCGCCGGAGGATGTACCCGTCTCCCAGGTCCAGGCCCTCGCCGTCCGTCTCCGGCACGGGGACGCGGGGCACTGCCGGTTCCGGCTCCTCTCCCGACGGCTCCAGGTTCAATCCCAGCCGCCGCGCCGTCTCGCCCGCGGCCTGCCGGAAGCCGCTGCGGACGTGCAGCGCTTCCCGGTACGGCCAATCTAGGCTGAGCGTGAGGGCCACGTTCAGGCCGCCCTCGTACAGGTTCAGCCCCTGGATGAAAAAGCCCGCGCGCAGCTTGGGGATGATGACGCGGTTATTCGTTGCCCGGTGGTGGCTGGTGACGAGGGTGTACCCGGCCTCCCGGTACACGTCCACCAGGTGCGGCAGCAGGCGGGAATACAGGCCCTGGCCCTGATGCTCGGGCAGAAGCCCGGTGTCGGCCATGTAGACCGTCCGCTCGTCACGCTGGTGGGCGTGGTGCCAGCCGACGAGTTCCTTGCCGCAGAAAATCCCCCACTGGAAGGTTTCGCCCAGCGGCGGCAGGGCCTTGACAGGCGGGTCGAAGGCATACCCCCAGTTCCCGCCGAAGATGCGGCCTTCCAGCCGAGTGCAGGCTTCCCGGTACGCCTCGAAGGAGATGGGACGGGCGCTGTAGCCACCGCCCAGCGGAATCACTCGCCCGACCACGGCTCCCCCAGCGGCTGCTGCTGCGTCAGGCAGTGGAAGGAACCGCCCCCCTCGATAATCGCGCGGCTGGGCAGGCCGATAACCTCCCGGCCGGGGAAGAGGGGGCGCAGGATGTCCAGCGCAGAAAGGTCATTGGGGTCGCCATACTGCGGCACGACCACGAACCCGTTGCCGATGTAGAAGTTCGCGTAGGTGGGCGGGAGTCGTCCCTCCGCGCCCTCCAGCCGCACGGCGGGCAGCGGCAGTTCCACGACGCGGAAGGGCTGGCCCTCCAGGTCGGTCATCCCCCGCAGGTCGGCCAGATTCTTCTGCATCACGGGGAAGTTCGCGTCCTGCTGGTCCCCGGCCACACTGGTCACGATGGTCCGCGGGTCAACGAAGCGGGTGATGGTGTCGATGTGGCCGTCGGTGTGGTCGTTTTCCAGGCCGCCGTCCAGCCACAGCAGCTTTTCCACGCCCAGCGTGTCGCGCAGCAGGGCCGCGTAGTCTGCTTCCGTCATTCCGGGGTTGCGCGTGTCGGTCAGGAAGCAGGACCGGGTGGTGAGGCCCACGCCCGCGCCGTTGACCTCCAGGCCGCCGCCCTCCAGCACCTCGGGGCGGTCCCAGTGGGGCATATCCAGGAACTGCGCCACGTACTCGGGAATACGGTCGTCGTTCTCCCACTCGAACTTGCCGCCCCAGGCGTTGAAGCGCCAGTTGACGAGGGATGTAGGTGGTGGGTTGTGGGTGGTGGGCTGGCCCTGAGTGATAAAAATCGGGCCGTTGTCCCGAATCCACGAGTCGTCCAGCGGGACGTGGTGGTAGGTGACGTTCGCGCCTTCCAGGCGGGCGCGGGCGTCCCGCTCGCTTTCCAGGTCGCGCACCAGCAGATGCACCGGCTCGAAGCGGGCAATCGTCCGCACCAGCTCCGCGAACTCTTCGCGCACGCCCGCGAGGTGGCCGAACCACAGCTCGTCGCCTTGCGGCCAGCTCAGCCAGGTGGCGGCATGCTGCGCCCATTCGGGCGGCATGGCAAAGCCCCGGTCGCGCGGGGTGGGGTCCTGCGGGAGGAAGTGGGAGACAGGCGGCGTGGTCATGCCTGTCATTAGACCAGACGACCCGCTGCGGACCTTCAGTCCAGCGTGAAGGTCAGCACCGGCCTGGGCTGGCCCCTCTCCGCGCGGGTGGCGGCAGTGAGGTTCAGCTTCCCGCCGGGCGTGTTCACGGCCTGGCCGGGCAGGAACAGCGTGTAGAGGCGCGCGGACGGCCCCTTGCGCACGAACACCTTCGCGGTGACGTTGCCCGCCAGGATGCAGTAGGCGCGGGGTGGGCAGCGGCTGTCGCTGAACCGGAGCAGCGTGATCTGCGCGCCGTTCGCGGTGGTGGTCTGCCCGGCGTGCAGGCGCAGCACATCCGGCCCCGGCGCGGCGGAGGCGGGGGAAAGCCCGGCCAGAGCCAGGGCCAGCAGCAGGAAGCGGGGGTTCATGTCAAAAATACGCGGCCAGGCGCGCGGGCGTTCCCGGCCCGCTCCAGCGCCCTCAGCCCAGCAGCGGCAGGTCGCCGGGGCAGGCCAGGGCGCGGAAGTGGGCGGCCTTGTCGGTCAGGCCCATCTGTTCGTAGCAGCCCGCCAGCTTCAGGGCGAAGAACTCCACGGCGCGGCAGTCCTCGCGGCGTTCGGCGGATTCCAGACACTCGCGGTAATGCAGCACCGCGAGGTGGTACTGCGCTCCCAGGGCAGCGTGTTCAGCTCGGCAGTGACTCATCCTGAGGGCAACAATGTCGGTGGGCACGCCGTTCATGGCCCTGAGTGTAAACAGGTCCGCCGCGAGATGAATGCAAGGTGAACCCGATTCTGGGAAAGGGGGGGCGGTGCGCGGGACGCGGTACGCAGTAAAGAGCTTTTCCCGCGCCCTGCGTACCGCGTCCCGCCTACCCCTTACCCCATCACCCGTGCCCGCACCGTCAGCGCCGGCAGATTCACGTCCGTCAGCCGGACCTTGAGTGGCGTGCCGGGGGCGGCGGGCGTGCTGAGGGGCAGGTCCAGGGCCAGGTCGGGAATCAGCAGCGTGGCCTGGGGACCGCGGCGGTCCACCACCACGGCGTCCCACTCGCGCCCCGGCTGGGCGGCGATAAAGCGCAGGGTGTGGTGCTTGCGGCTGAGGCGTTCGGCCTGGCGGGTGGCGTCGGCGTTCATCTGCGCCTGGGCCACGCGGGCGGCGACCTCCTTGCCACTCAGGGGGTCGCTGCCGGTCAGGTGCGCCCGCAATTGCTGATGCACCACCAGGTCCAGGTAGCGCCGCATGGGGCTGGTGGCCTGCGCGTAGAGGTCCAGGCCCATGCCGTGGTGCGGCCCCGGTGACGGCTGAAAGCGGGTGCGGGCCAGCGTCTTGCGGCGTGCCCAGTGGGCGGGGAGGGTGTCGCCCCGCACGTCCCGCGTGGGCGCGTCCTGGGTGGCGAAGGGCAGCGGCAGCCCGTGGTCGTCGGCGTAGATGGCGGCGGCCCACCCCGCCAGCGTCATGCACTCCTGCACCACCGCGCGCATCTCCGGCTTGGGGAGGGGAGAGACGGTCGCGCCCCCCTCGTCCGCCTTCACGCGCACCTCGGGCAGGTCGATGGTCAGCGCCCCTTCCCCCTCGCGCAGTTCGCGGCTGGCGCGGGCCAGGCGAGCGAGCGTGACGAAGGGTTCCTCGCCCGCCGCGAGCCGCTCCTGCGCCTGCGTGTAGGTGAGGCGCTGTACGCGCACGCGGGTCAGGTGTACGTCCACCGCGTCCGCGTTGCCGTCCGCGTCGAGGTCGAGCGAGATGGACAGCGCGGGCATGGTGTCGCGCAGGCCCAGGCCGGTGCGCTCCACCAGCGCGTCGGGCAGCATTCCGATGGTCCGGTCGGGCAGGTAGAGCGTCGCGCCGCGCGCGCGGGCCTCCTCGTCCAGCGGGCTGCCCGCCGGGGCGAGGGCGGCCACGTCCGCCACATGCACCCACAGCCGCGTGAGGCCGCCCTCCAGCGTCTCGACACCCACCGCGTCGTCGGGGTCGCGGTTGCCCTCGTCGTCGATGGCGTAGGCGGGGAGGTGGGTCAGGTCCAGCCGTTCTTCCTCCTGGAAGTCGGGCACGTCCAGCGCCACGGCCTGGAGGGTCGCGCCCAGGCGGTCGGCGTAGGGCGTGCGGGCCTCGTCCCACAGCCCCAGCCGCAGCAGCAGCGCGTGCGCGGCCTCGGGCGTCTCGGGCTGGCCCAGGTCACGCAGGGTGCGGGACTTCTCCTGTTTGCCCCGCGCGACGAGTTCCACCTCCGTGCGCTGCGCGGGCGTCAGTTCGGGAACGGCGGAAGAAGCGGCAGTCATGCCCTGAGGATACGTGGCGGAGGGAGTGCGGGAGGCTAGAAAGCCAGGTTTTACATTCTGGGTACTGGCGAGGGGGTAGAGAGGACCGATAGCGCTATCCATAGGGCCTCACCCCTCCCTACCTTCATTAAAAGGAAAGTAGGAGTTGACAGATTCGCGTTTCCATGTTTCTATTTGTTCAAAGGAGGAGCGCATGAATGAACACGTGGACGAGAACTTTCGCGCCCAGGTCGAGCGTCTGGTGGCCGAGGGCAAACTCACCCCCGAGGAAGCGGCGGGGCTGCTGGAGGGGACGGAGGTTCAGGCCGCCGGGTCGGAGCTGGCCCCCATGCAGGCGCACTACACGGCGGCCGGCGAGGACACCCCGCCCGACCTGCGGCTGGAGGTCAGCGGCTTCACGCTCCAGGTGGTAGAGGACACCAGCGTGGTCAGCCCGCAGCTGCATGTCAGCGAGGAGGACCGGCTGCTGCTGGAAGCCACGCCCCAGGGCTGGCGGGTGGCGCGGCGGCCCGAGCACCGGCTGGTGGGCTGGAGCAACCTCAAGGCCATCCTGACCGTGCCCTTTGTGCCCCGCCACGTCGCCGCGCGGGTGGAGGGGGGCAACCTGACGCTGCCCGACATCGAGGGTGAGATGCGGGCCGATGTGAACGGCGGGAATGTCCGCATGGGCCGCGCTGGAAGCCTCCACGCCGACGTGAACGGCGGGAACCTGAACGCTGCGGACATCACCGGCCCCGCCCACCTGACCGTCAACGGCGGCAACCTCACCCTGACCCGCGCGGACAGCCTGAATGCCAGCGTGAACGGCGGGAACCTGAAGTGGGCGGGCCAGCTCACCGGGGGCGATCACCGCCTGGAGGTCAACGCCGGGAATGCCAGCCTGCACCTGCTGCCCGGTAGCAGCGTCGCGCTGAACGCCGACGTGACGGTGGGGGCCTTCAAGGCCGACTTTCCCACCCGCAAGCAGGGCGGCTTTCTCAACACGCGCCACAGCGGCCAGGTGGGGGATGGGCAGGCCCGGCTCTCCTGCCAGGTGGCCGCCGGCCAGGTGAAGGTCGTGACGGCATGACGGTCCAGCACGTTTCGCTCCAGCCCGTCATGCGGGTCACGGTCTACCGGGGGCGCGGCTTCCGCATCCTTCGCCGCGTCCGGCTGCACGCCGAGCCGGCCCCTGCCCAGCGCCCTTCCTTCTGGCCGCGTCTCTGGGCACTGGTCTGGACGGGCGGCGACCTGGAGCAGCTTCGTGTGCGCCAGCAGCAGCGCGGGGTGCTGGAAGCCAGCCTGAACAGCCGAGGAGGTTTCCGGTGAAAGAGAAGGTCAAACGCCTGCTGGACCTGGTGCGCGCGGGCCGCCTGAGCCTGGAGGACGCCGCGCCGCTGCTGGCCGCCCTGCATCCCCGCCTGGCCCTGACCGAGAGTGACCGCGAACTGGTCGCGTCCCTGCTGGCGCGCGGCGAGCTGAACACCGAGCAGGTCGCCGAACACCTGCTGCTGCTGCGCGGCGTGCGCGACCTGCCCCAGCCGCCGCTCCCCCCCCGCGCGCCCCGCGTGGTGGTCGGTGGCCGTCAGGTTCAGGGCATGGACGGCTTCGTGGACCGCCTGACTGGAGGCATCGACAGTATGGTTGACCGCATTGCAGACAGCGTGGACCGCGCCATGGACGGCTCCGTCCCGCGTGCCACCTCAGGCCGCCCCGCTTCCGCCCGCATCCTGCGTGTGCAGGTCGAGTCCGCCGGGGGCGACGAGTACGCGGCCAACCTGCCCGTGAGCCTCGCCCCGCACCTGGAGAAACTGATTCCGCCGCACGGTATTCAGGCCCTGGAGGGCGCGGGCCTCAGCCTCGAAGCGCTGCAACTCCTCATCGAGGCCGACCCGCCCCCCGGCGACCTCATCAACGCCGAGGACAGCGCGGGCAACAGCGTGCGGATCAGCCTGAAATAAGGAGGCGGGACGCGGTGCGCGGTACGCAGTGGGGGCTTTTCCCGCGTACTGCGCACCGCCGACCGCGTACCCTGAACCATGCCCAGACCCCTCCCCCTCCCTTTCCCCGACGAGACGGAAGCCCCGCTGGTCACGGAACTGCGGTTCCCGACCAGCGGCGTGACCGTGCGCGGCGTCTTCGAACTGAACGAGTTCGCCATCCTGACGCCCGAGAATCTGGACTTCCTGCGCCTGTATATCCGCGTGCGCGGCAACCTCAAGGAGGTCGAGCGCGTGCTGGGCGTCAGCTATCCCACCGTGCGCGCCCGCTTCGACACCCTGCTGCGTGCCATCGGCTACGAACCCGAAGCTGCCGACCCCCAGGCCGAGGTCCTCGCCAGCCTGGAACGCGGCGAGATCACCCCGGACGAGGCGGCGCGGAAGCTGCGGCGGTAGGGGGGTGGGACGCGGGATGCGGTACGCAGTGCGCGGGAAAGACCCTCACTGCGTACCGCGCACCGCGTCCTGCTTCCCCTATCACGTCCCCTCCAGCACCCCGAGGTAAATCTCGTCCAGCGTCAGCGTGCGGCCCAGGCAGGGCACCTCTATCTCGCCGCTGCCGACGAGTTCCTGCAACTGCCACCCGCTTTCCTGCCGGCTGTAGGCGTATACCCGCCGTTCCTTCTGCTCCACGATGAGATACGTCTGGAGGCTGGGAATGGCGGTGTAGACGCCGTATTTCCCGAACCGGTCGTGGGAGGCGGTGCTGTCCGAGAGGACCTCCACCAGCAGGCAGGGGGAGGTTTCGGCGTCCTGGTCGCCGCTGTCTTGGTCACAGACGAGCATCACGTCCGGGTAGAAAAAGGAGCTGCTGTCCTGGGCGCGCAGCTTCATGTCGCTCTGGTACAGGCGGCAACCGGCGCGGATAGCGTCGGCGTAGAGTGTCCCCGCAATGTTCATGCAAATCAGGACGTGTGGTCGTCTGGCCCCCGCCTGAGCGTGCAGCGGGTACACGAACCCGCCGACATACTCGCGCTTGTAGGGGCTTTTTTCCTCCGTGCGCAGGTACTCCTCCATGCTCATCGCTCTGGGGGCGGGTTCGCTCATGGGCCTATCGTAGCCGGGTGAGGTCGTCCCAGACCAGACGCACTTCACGCAGCTCAGCGCCGCCGGGCAGGGCCACCACCTTCTCGCCCGCCTCGCGCCCGCCCTGCCGCGCGTACCACTGGCGGGTGGGGTTCACGTCCAGCACCCACAGGGCCAGGTTGCGCGCGCCGCCCGCCCCCAGTTCCCGTGCCAGCGCGTGCAGCAGCGCCCGCCCGAGGCCCTGCCCGTGCGCCGCTTGCAGGGCATAGAGGGTATACAGCTCGACGTCCACGCCGGGGTGGTCCCGTGCCGGGCCGCCCGAGGCGAAGGCGACCACCTCGCCGTCCTGCTCGGCAACGAGGACGAGTTCCCGCCCCTCCGCGAGCGTCCGTTCCCAGCTTGCTTGCCGCCGCTGCCGGGCGGCCTCATCCGTCATCCGCGCCAGGAAGTCTTCGGGCATCAACCCCATGTACGTCTCCCGCCAGCTCGTGGTGTGAATGTGCGCGAGGGCGGGCGCGTCGGGGGGCGCGGCGGGCCGGAGGGTGAACGGCATGGTTCAGGGTACGCGGGAAGCAGGGCGCGGTACGCGGGAAAAGCCCCCACTGCGTACCGCGTACCGCGCACCGCCTCCCTACTCCTTCCCTGCCTGCCACTGCGCGTAGCTCACCCGGTCGATGGTGAAGGTGTCCCGTGTGAGGGTGTACGTGCCCCGCCCCCCCATTCGCCCGATCAGGTCCAGCACCGCAGTGTCCACGTGGCGTTTCTGCTCGTCCAGCAGGGCGTCCGCGCGCAGGGTCAGGCCCAGCACCTCGCCCAGGATGACGCGGGTGCGGCCAATCTGAACCGTCTGGACCTCGCGGCATTCGAGGGCGGCGGGGCTGGCGGCGACACGCGGCACGCGGACCTTCACGCCCGGCGCGAGGGGTACGCCCAGCGTCTGGGCTTCGCCCATGCCGTGCGGAAAGTCGGTCGCGGTGGCGTTCATGAGGGGCGCGAGGTCGGCGCTGACCAGATTGACGGTGAACTCGCCGCCCGGGGCGATGTTCAGGGCAGTGTCCTTGGGCGTGCCGTCGGCGCGGTCGCCGGGGGCAAAGGCCACGACCGCCGGGTCGGACCCCATCAGGCCGAAAAAGGAATACGGCGCGAGGTTCACGTGCCCGTCCGCGCCCAGGGTGCCCACCCAGGCAATCGGCCGCGGCACGATCACGCCCGTGACCAGCTTGTAGCGGTCGGCGGCACTCAGCGCAGCGAAATCGAAGTGCCGGAACTCTGGGGATGGAAAGGCCGCAGGGGTCATGCCCCAGGGTAGCGGCGCTATCCTGCGGGGGTGCCGGACGCTTCCCCGCCCCTCACCTACCGCGAGGCCTACGCGCGGCTCTCGCGGATTGCCGCCGAACTCGAAAACGGGGAGGCCGACCTCGACCGCGTGCTGCCGCTGCTCGAAGAGGCCCGCGCCGCCTACGCCGCCTGCCGCGAGCGCATCGAGGCCGTGCGCGCGGTGCTGACGGAGGGCTGGACGGACGCGGACGAGGAAGACGACCCGGAGGCGCAAGAGGAGGACTGAAGGGGGACGCGGGAAGAACCTGGACCGCGCACCGCGCCCTGCCTCCCGCGCACCCCGCGGGCGTATCCTCGCCTCATGAGTGACGCCCGTCCCCCCGCTGCCTCCGCCCCGGCGGAAACGGCACGCATTCCGCACGTGAATCCCCTGGTGTACCGCGCGGTCGTGTTTGTCACCTCGCTGCCCGTGCTGCTGCGGGGGCACCGGTTCGAGGTGCATGGCCGCGAGAACGTCCCACCGCCCGGCACGCCGCTGATCGTGGCGGGGAACCACCGCACCAACCTCGACCCCTTTCTGATCGCGCGCAGTCTTCCGCCGGGCCGCTACCTGCAATTCATGTCCAAGAAGGAACTGTTCGTGCCGGTGATTGGCGACATCATCCGCGCGGGCGGCTCCTTTCCGGTGGACCGCACCATCAACGACCTGGGGGCGGTGCGCACCAGCCTGCGCATTCTGCAAGCGGGCGGCACGCTGGGCATCTTCCCGGAGGGCACGCGCGGCGGCGGCGAGATGCAGGGCGGCGTGGCGCTGCTGGCCCTCAAGGGCAAGGCCCCCATCCTGCCCGTGGGCCTCAGCCGCGAGGGCAAACGCTGGATCGTACGCTTCGGTGAACCCATCCCGCCTGCCGGGGGCATCAAGGCGTTGACGGCCACTCTGGGCGAGCGCCTCGCGGAACTCTCGCAGCCCGTGGGCTGAGGGGGGCCACATTGGGGCCGCCGTGACCGGGGCTATAGTGCGGCAGACGGCGCGGGGAAAGCCCGGTGAAAGGCCGGCACTGTCGCGCAACGGTGACTCCCCCTGTCCTGCCAGAACGGGCGGGAGAAGTCCGAACACCTGCCCCGTCCCGGCTTCCACGCCCACAGGCGTGGCCGCCGGTGGCCTGACCTCTCGCGGAATGGAGGACCCGCCCGGCCCCCGCGCCTGGACGCTCCTGCCGCCGCCCCCACCGGGCGGCCTTTTCCGTGCGGGCGGGCAGGAGGACTCCCCATGCAAAAGTTTCTGCCCCTCACCGTGCTGAGCCTGACCCTGGGCACTGCGACCCTGAGCCGTGCGGCGGGCGCGACCACCTACCCCCTCACCCTCACCGACGACCTGGGCCGCCAGGTGACGGTGAAGGCCGAACCGAGGCGCATCGTGAGCCTGCTGCCCAGCGACACCGAGACGCTGTGCGCGCTGGGCGTCTGCGACCGGCTGGTGGGGGTGGACACCTACAGCGACTTCCCGCAGCAGGTGACGCGGCTGCCGAAGGTAGGCGGCCTCTACGACCCCGACCTCGAAAAGATTGTCGCGCTGAAGCCCGACCTGGTGGTGGTCAGCAAATACGGCAAGCTGGAAGGCCCCCTGACCCGCGCGGGCATCACGGTGCTGGCCGTGAACCCCGAAACCTACGACGAGGTGTTCAGCAAGACCCTCACGCTGGGGCGCGTGGTGAACCGCGAGGCGCAGGCGAAACAGCTCGTGCTGAACATGAAACGCGACATCGCCCGCGTGGAAATTCTGACCCGCAATGCCACGCGCAAGCCCAGCACCTACCTCGAAATCGACCCCGCGCCCTACAGTGTCGGCCCGAACTCCTTCATCGGCGTGCTGCTGGCGAAGGCGGGGGCGCGCAACATCATCCCGGCCAGCATGGGCGACTTTCCCAAGGTGGACCCCGAGTTCATCGTGAAGGCCAACCCGGCGCTGATGCTGGGCCTGGACCTCAAGACGGCCCGCTCTCGCCCCGGCTGGAACTCTCTCCAGGCCGTGAAGACCGGGCGGGTGCTGCCCATCCCGAAGGAGCTGAACACCATCCTGGGCCGCCCCGGCCCCCGGTTGCCGGAGGCGCTGCGCGGGCTGGCGCGGCTGGTTCACCCGGAACTGTTCCGGTGAGTGGGGAAGCCTTGAGCTATGAGCTATGAGCAGGAAGGGCGGGTGCTGGTCCCGCCCGTTCCGCGCCGCCTGGGGCGCACCGCCGTGCTGGTGCTGGTGCTGCTGGGGGCCGTCGTGCTGGCGGTGGGTCTGGGCAGCGTGACCATTCCGCCCGGCGAGGTGCTGGGGGCGCTGTGGCGGGGCATCACAGGGGCCGAACTCGCCGGAAACGACGTCATCGTGTGGCAGCTTCGCCTACCGCGTGTGGTGATGGGCGTGGTGGTGGGGGCGTGCCTGGCGGTGTGCGGGGGGGCGTTTCAGGGCGTCTTTCGCAACCCGCTGGCCGACCCCTACCTGCTGGGCGTGGCGAGCGGCGCGGGGCTGGGGGCGGCGGTGGGCATCGTGGCGGGGTGGCCGCGCGGCACCATTCCGCTGGCCGCACTGGTGACGGCGCTCGCGGCGGTCGCCGTGACGCTGGGTCTGGCGCGCGAGGGCCGGCGCTTTCCGCCCACGCGCCTGATTCTGGCGGGGGTGGTGGTGGGCAGCGTCCTGAGTGCCCTGACCACCTTCCTGATGCTGGGCGGCGAGGACCGGGCGCGGCGGGTGCTGGCCTACACCCTGGGCGACCTGGGCTTCAGCGGGTGGCCCGACATCGCGGCGGTGCTGCCCTACGCCGCCGTGGGCTGCGGCGTGCTGATGCTGCTGGGCCGGGCGCTCGACACCCTGCAACTGGGCGACCTGACCGCCCGCAGCCTGGGCGTGCCGGTCGAGCGGCTGCGGCTGCTGGTGGTGGTCGCCGCCAGCCTCGCCACCGCCGCCGCCGTCGCCTACGTGGGCATCATCGGCTTCGTGGGCCTGATCGTGCCGCACGTGGTCCGGCTGGTCTGGGGCGCGAGCCACCGCGTGCTGCTGCCCGTCTCCGCCCTGCTGGGGGGCACCCTGCTGGTGCTGGCCGACCTGCTGGCACGCACCACGCCGCTCTCGCAGGTCGGGGTGGTCACGACGCTGCTGGGGGGGCCGTTCTTTCTGTGGTTGCTCAGGCGGGGAAGGTATGAGTAGGGCGGCCAGCGGCCAGCGGCCAGCGGCCAGCGCGGACACGCTGGAAGCCCGGGACCTGCACGTCCGGGCGGGGAGTTTCCCGGCGCTTCAGGGGGTGAGTGCCATCTTTCGCGCCGGGGAGTTTGCCGCCGTCGTCGGGCCGAATGGGGCGGGAAAAAGTACGCTGCTGCGGGCGCTGCTGGGGCTGAGTCGGCCGGAGGCAGGGGAGGTGTGCTTGCTGGGGCGACCGCTGCGGGCGTGGCCGCGCGCCGAACGCGCCCGCACGCTGGCCTACCTTGCGCAGGGGGAGGCGCTGCCGCCCGATTCCCGCGTGCGGGACGTGGTGGCGCTGGGGCGCGGGGCGGGGGAGTGGAAATGGGGCCTGCTGCCCACCCGCCCCTGGACCCAGGCCGACGAGGACGCCGTGACGGACGCCCTCATCCGCACCGACACCCTGCGGTTCGTGGATCGGCGCGTGGCCGACCTCAGCGGCGGCGAGCGCCAGCGCGTGGGTCTGGCCCGTGCCCTGGCCGCGCAGCCCCGCTTCCTGCTGCTCGACGAGCCGACCAACCACCTCGACCTCGCCTATGGCCTGGACGTGATTCGCCACGCCCGCCGCGAGGCCGCCGGGGGCCTGGGCGTGGTGGCCGTGCTGCACGACCTGAACCTCGCCGCCCGCGCCGACCGGCTGCTGCTGCTGTGCGGGGGCCGCGTGTTGGCGCAGGGCACGCCCGACGAGGTGCTGACCCCCGCCCACCTGCACGCCGCCTATGGCCTGCGCGTCCGCGTGCTGCACGACGAGGGCCGCCCCCTCATCCTCCCGGAGGACTGACCCATGCCCCCCAAATTCTTTCCCACCCGCGGGCACCTGCTGGTCTGCCAGGGCCAGAATTGCCAGGCACGCGGTTCCGCGCTGCTCTACAAAGCCCTCTGGAACCACCTCGAACGCACGTCCCTCGCCTACTACAAGAAGGGCGGCAGCGTCCGCCTCACCGAGAGCGGCTGCCTGGGCGCGTGCAGCTATGGCCCAGCCCTGTGCGTCTACCGCCACAAGGGCGGCGGGCTGGAAGAAGGCTGGTACGCCGCCGCCGACTTCCCCCTGGCCGCACGGGTCGCGCAGGCCGTCCACGAGGAGGCGGAGTTGCCGGAAGACCGGAAGTACGGGCTGTAGAAGCGCGGAGGCTGCCTGTGCTTGCGAGCGGGTTACATGACAAGTGGGAACGTGGAGGCCATTTCCCAGAAAGGGGAACCACCCCACCTGACTAAGCCTCTCGTGCGCTCCCGCCGCGTTTCCAGCCCACCCAAAGGCAAAGCCCTGGCGAATGAGGCCGGGGGTTTTCTCCTTTGGGCAAGCACACGGCGTCAGCGTTGGAGGATGACCCTCCCCGTCTCGAAGTCGGCGGGTGCCGAGCTGTGTTCATGGACGATTTTCCAGCCGTCGCCCTGTTGCCGGAGCACGCAGGTCAGGCGGTTGTGCATGGCCCGCAAGGTGTTGCCCTCGGCCGATACACCCGTGTAGGTCACAAAGGCACGAATCACCGCCAGCCCGTCTGCTAGGGTCGTTTGCACATCTTCCAGAGCCACGACCACCCGCTCGGTGCCCAGTGAGGCGAACCAGTTCGTGACCATCCCGCGCCAGGCGTCGGCTCCGTCATACGACCAGCTTCCCCACATGTCGAAGACACACACGTCCTCGTCGTACAGGGACAGGAGGGCGTCGACGTCTTTTGCGTACACCGCGGCCCTGTAGGCCTCCAGCACCTGCTCTGGCTTCGTCATGGTGTTCCTATCCTATGATTTGATTATGTTATGACGCAAGGAATCGGGAGATTTTTTGTTAGAAGTGAAGAACCTGGTGCTGGGACAGTTTCATCCTGGGAGGGAGAAAGAGAACCGGGAACCTGGCTGGAAGACGTGCTCCAACCTGCCCCCGGCTCTGGGTGAGGGTTCACTTTTCCCGGCCCTACCCCCGCACCACCTCCAGAATCTTTTCCCCGTACTTCCTGAGCCGCTCCGGTCCCATGCCGCGCACGGCCTTCAGGTCGTCCATCGTGTAGGGCACGCGGCGGGCGATTTCCGCGAGGGTGGCGTTGCTGGCGATGATGAAGCGGCTGACCTCCTGGCGCTTGGCCTCGGCGTTGCGCCACTCGCGCAGCCGGGCATAGACGGCGGCCTGCTCGTCGGTGAGGTCGGCGGCCGGGTCGGCCCCGCCCCCCTCACGCGCGCTGGGCAGGTCGGGCGTGAGGTCGGGCGCGGCGGGGGCGGGTTCCGGTTCGGCGGCGGGAGGTTCGGCCGCCTGGGGTTCTTCGGGCTGGGCCTCGGGTTCCGGCGTGGCCTCCGGCTGCGGCTCGCCTTCCTCGGCCCCGGCGGGGGCATCCGGCGCGGCCAGCGGCGGGGTCACCTCCAGCTCGGGGGCGTCCGGACCGCCGCTGATGGGCGTGGGCAGGGTGGCCTGAGTTTCCGGGGTGTGGTCGCTGTACACGATCTCGGGCGTCCAGACCTCCTCCTCAGGCGGCGCGGTGGGGACTGGTGCCGGGGCTGGGGACGCCGCGGCCTCCTCCGGCGCGTCGAAGGTGACGCGGGCGAGCGGCTCCGGGCGGTCGGGGGCCGCCGTGTCCGGGCGGGGCTGGTCCGGCTGTGTCTGGATGGGCTGGGGCTGCACAGGTTGGGGCTGAACGGGGCGCGGGGCGGGGAAGCGGGTCTCGCGGCCCCCCTCGGCCCGTTCGGGGCGGAAGCGGCCCGCGCGGTCCTCGCGGCGGGGTGGGCGCTGGTCCTGCCTCTGTTGCGGGGCGGGGTCCGGCTCAGCCGCCGCCGGGTCCTCCAGCCGCTCCCGGCCTCCGGGCGTGGCGGGCGTGTCTCCCCGCAGCAGGGCCAGGGCCGTCTCGGCCTCCTGAAGGCCGGGGGTCAGGACCACGCCGCCCTCCACGCTGCGCGCCGCGGCCAGCACGCCGCCGGGCAGCCAGGACGTGTCGGGGGCCGCGTCGGGGGGCAGCAGCAGCGCCGTGGGGCCAAAGGGGAGGGCGCGGCCCCCCAGCTGCTCGGCCAGTTGCGCGGTGGTGCGGGCGGCGCGGGCCAGGCGCAGCGGCAGGGTCGCCACGTCGCGCAGGGCCAGCGCGACCGTGATGTCGGCGGGGGCGGGAGCGGCGGGTGTGGGGGCCTGGTCCGGCCCGAACAGCAGCGCCAGCTCGCCCTCGCCGAAGCCGGTCAGCGTCACGCCGTTGCGGTACACCACGAAGGCGGCCCCGCGCCCCAGCCAGCCGCCCCCCGGCGCGAGGGTCGCGTCCACGATGACGGGCACCCCGGCCCGCTCGGCGCGGCGGAGCTGCCGCTCGTCGGGTTCGGCCAGCCACACGGCGCGCGCGCCGGTCCAGTCGGCGTCGAGCGTGGCGGCGGCCAGACCGTGCCCGGCCAGCGCCGCGCGGTTCACCCCCAGGCGCTCGTCCACCCGCAGCACGCCGGGTCCCAGCAGGGCCGCGAGTTGCCCGGCCAGCGCCGCCTCGCCCGCCAGCGTCAGGCCCCAGGCCGCGCCTTCGAGGTCGGCCAGGGCCGCCGAGAGCCGGGCGTGCGGGTCGCCGCGTTCGGCGTGCAGGCCCACCAGCCGGGCATCCGGGCGCAGCCCCAGCGGGCGCGGGGCGGAACGGGAGAGGTCAGAGGCGTCGGTCATGGCCCCATTGTGCCGCACGCCGCCCGCGAAATCGGCCCAGCCCGGCCGCCTTCCCGCGCGGCGTTGACCAAAGGTGAAGGTCGGGGGACCGGGCGCAACCCCGGCCCTGTTCGCCGCGTACCGTTGGCGTATGAAACCTTACCTGCTGACCGCCCTGCTGCTCGCCGCCCCGGCTGCCGCGGCCCAGACGCCCTCCGCGCCGTCCATCCCGGCCACGCCGCCCTCCTCCACCGCGGTGCCCGGCAGGGCCACGTCCAGCACAGCCACGCCCGGCACGGCCTCCACCCTGACCCTGCGCCTGACCGCCCAGCCGGGGGCGACGGTGCAGCTCACCTCCACCGTCCGGACGCAGATCACGCTGGAGGACCTGCGGCTGACGGGGCCAGGGGGTCAGGCGGCCAGCACCGCTGAGGCCGCCAGCTTGCGCGCCGATATCCAGCGCGGGCTGAACGCGGCCTCGGCCCAGGCGGCAGTCAGCAAGACCTTTTACCGGGTGCAGGGGCGTGCGGCGGACGGCACCGTCACCCTGCTGACCTCGACGGTGACGAATATGCCGGAGCAGCCACCCCTCACCGTGCGCGTGACGCAGACGGTGGCCCCGGACGGCCGCACGCGGGTCACGCGGGTCGAGAGCGATAACCCCCAGGTGCAGGCCGCGCTTCGGGGCCTCCCGCTCGACAAGCTGAGTGCCCAGGGCGACATGGGCAGCGACCTGACCGGCCTGTACGGGCAGACCTTCACCGTGGGCCAGCCCCGCACCCAGACCGGGACGTTGGACGCCCAGGCGCTGCTGGGCGGGGTCTTCGGGGGCATGGCGGCCAGCATGGGGGCGGGCGACGCGCTGGGGAACGTGAAAGCGACGCCGCTCACGGTGCGGACCACCACGACCTACCGGGGCACGAACGCGAGCGGCCAGTCTGTCTTCGACCAGCGTGGCAGCGCGGGCAACTGGACGGTGGAACTGGGCGACCTGAACAGCAAGACCGCCGCCTTCCACGTGAAGATGGAACTGCTGGACCTGACCCAGAGCGGCCAGAGCCTCTACCGCCCCGACGGCCTCCCCGCCGCGCAGAGCATGACCCAGACCCTGCGGATGCGCGCGACCTTCACCCAGCCCGACGGCTCGCAAATGCAGATGACGCTGCGCCTGAATCAGAACGTGCAGGCCCGCTGAGGTCGCAGCAGGCAGAGCGGCCCCATGCCGACGGTGGGGCCGCTCTGCCTGTGCCTATTTCCCGAAGCGCCGGTCGCGCCCCTGAAAGTCCCGCAGCGCCCGCAGGAAGTCCACCCGGCGGAACCCCGGCCAGTACACGTCGCAGAAGTAGTATTCCGAATACACGCTCTGCCACAGCATGAAGCCGCTGAGGCGAATCTCGCCGCTGGTGCGGATGATGAAGTCGGGGTCGGGGGTGCCCGCCGTGTAGAGGTGGGCGCTGATATGCTCCGGCTCCAGCGTGGCGATCACGTCCTCCAGCCCCCGGCCCGCCGCCGCCTGCTCCGAGAGGTGCTGCTTGACCGCGTCCACGATCTCCTCGCGGCCCCCGTAGCCCACGGCGATGTTCAGCAGCATGCCGTCGTACCCGGCGGTCTTGTCCTCCAGCTCGCGCAGGGCGTCGAGCACGTTGTCCGGAAACCCCCCGTGCTGCCCGATGGCCCGCACGCGCACGCGGTTGCCGTGAATCCGCGGGTCCACGGCGAGGTTGCGTGCCTCGCGGTCGAAGAGGCCCATCAGGTGCCGCACCTCGTCCGGGTCGCGGGTGATGTTGTCGGTGGACAGCACCCAGATGGTCACGGCGGGAATGCCCAGTTCCAGGCACCACTGCAACACCTCGTGCGCCTTGTCGATGCCGAACTCGTAGCCCATCTCGCGTTCCACCCCGGCGGCGCGGGCATAGCGGCGGTTGCCGTCCAGAATCAGGCCCAGGTGGCGGGGGAGTCGGCCGTGGGCCTTGACCTCGCGCGCCAGGCGCTGCTCGTAGCCCCACAGCAGGGCACCGCGCGCCGCGTCCCGCGTCTTTTTCGCGGTGCGGAGGGCGACCTTGAGGGGTTCACGGCTCGTCACGCGGGTCAGTCTACCGCCTGGGCCGGGGCGGTGCTTCCATCCAAAGGCGCACCGGGGGCGCAGTCAGGCGGGGGCGAACAGCGACGCCTGCCGCCGCTCCCACAGCCCCAGCGCCTTGTGATCCAGCCGCGACAGGGCCGCCCCCGCCACCGGCGTGCGGGCCGGGCCGCCCTGCCCGCCGTACACCGTCAGGGTGATGCGGCGGTGCGTCATCCCGTGCGTCACGGTCCCCAGTTCGCCCGTCACCGTGACGCCGAGGCGGGCCGCCAGCCGGGTCAGGGCGTCCCGCTCGCTCTCGCCTTCCGCCACCACCCCCGTCGGCAGGCCCATCAGGCCGCCCAGCAGCGTGCCCTCGCGGCGTTCCAGCACCGCTTCCCGCGCGTCACCCAGCAGCAGGGCCACCGCGCGCACCTCCCGCACCGCCGCCCGCACCTTCGGGGCCGGGAAGGTGGCCGGTTCGCCCGACCTGAAGGCCACGCACCACGCCGCGAGGGCACACTCGCCGCACCTCGGCGCTTTTGGCGTGCAGACCGTCGCGCCGAGGTCCATCACGGCCTCGTTCCAGGCCCCGGGGCGCGCCGGGTCCAGCAGTTCGTCGGCCCGCGCCTGCACCCAGGCCTCGGTGGGCTGCCGCTCGCCATGCAGTCGGGCCAGCACCCGGCGCACGTTCCCGTCGTTCACGGCCCGCGCCTCCCCGCACGCCAGGCTCGCCACTGCCGCCGCCGTGTACGGCCCCACGCCCGGCAGGGCACGCCAGCCGTCGTAGGTGGTGGGTATCCCCTCCCGCGCCATCACGCCCGCCGCCCGGTGCAGGTTCCTGGCCCGCGCGTAGTAGCCGCAGCCCTCCCAGGCCTTCAGCACGGCCTCTATGGGCGCTTCGGCCAGCACCTGCACCGTCGGGAAGGCATCCAGAAACCGCTCGAAGTACACCCGCCCGCGAGCGACCTGCGTCTGCTGGAGCAGCACCTCCGACACCCAGACGCGGTAGGGGTCGCGCCGGCCTTCTGGCCCCGTCCGCCAGGGCAGGGCGCGGCCCGCGCGGCCAAACCACGTCAGCAGTGCCGAGCGCAGGGCGGGGAGGTCGGTGGGGGAGAGCGTCACCGGGGGAGTGTAGCGGGGGCGGCGCGGCCCGACCGTGTCTTCTGGCAGCCAAAACAAAAACAGACAGACGCCCCACCCGGAGCGTCCATCTGAAGGCAGGGCGTGGTCTCCAGCCCTTTGACGTAGGTGTGAATGGCGTTCACCGCAGGGGAGAGGGGGGGCGGAACGGCCCTACACCACCAGCGACAGCCCCATTACGATGGCGAAGGCGACCAGCGACAGCACCGTTTCCATCACGGTCCAGGTCTGGAGGGTTTCCTTGACGTCCATGCCCAGGTATTCCTTGACCAGCCAGAAGCCCGCGTCGTTCACGTGCGATAGGATCAGGCTGCCCGCGCCGGTCGCCAGCACCAGCAGCTCGGGGCTGACGCCGCTGGTGCGGGCCAGGATGGGGGTCATCAGGCCCGCGGTGGTGGTCAGCGCGACCGTGGCCGAGCCGGTGGCGACCCGCACCAGGGCGGCGATCAGGTACGCCAGCACCAGCGGCGACCAGTTGGCCCCGACCGCCAGGTCCGCGATGGCCTTGCCCACGCCGCTCTCGATCAGGATGTTCTTGAAGCCGCCCCCCGCGCCGATGATCAGCAGGATGCCCGCCAGCGGCAGCAGGCTCTGGCCGGTGCGGCTGAGCAGCACCTCGCGCGAGGCCCCGTAGGCGCTGCCCAGGATGCGGTAGGCCAGCAGCACGCCCAGCAGCAGCGCGATGACGGGATTGCCGATAAAGCTGATGATGTCCTGCGCCCGGCCCGCGGGCAGCCCCACCTGGGCGGCGGTCGCCAGCAGCATCAGGGCGATGGGAAACAGCACGCTCAGCAGCGTGGCCCCCAGGCTGGGCTGAAGCTGTTCGGGAACGGGCGTGGCCGGATTCACGCCGGGTTCACTCGACCGCCCCAGCTCACCGGTGGGATGCACCCGCGCGGTCAGCCAGCGCCCCAGCAGCGGCCCGGCCACGATCGCGCTGGGAATCGCCACGATGAGGCCGTAGAGGATGGTCAGGCCGATGTTGGCGCTGTAGGCGTCCACAGCGATCAGCGCGCCGGGGTGCGGCGGCACCAGCCCGTGCGTGACCGACAGCCCCGCCAGCACCGGGATACCCACCAGCAGCACCGGCTGGCGGCTGCGGCGCACCACCGTCAGGATAATGGGAATCAGCAGCACCACCCCGACTTCGAAAAACACGGTCACGCCGATGATCAGGCCCAGCACCATCATCGCCCAGGGGAGGCGGCGTGCCCCGAACAGGCCGGTCAGCCACTGGGAGAGCCGGTCCGCGCCGCCCGAATCGGCCAGCAGCTTGCCCAGAATGGCCCCCAGGCCCACGATGCCCGCCAGGTGCCCCAGCGTGCCGCCCACCCCGGTCTCGTAGGCGGTGATGACCTTGTTCAGCGGAATGCCCGTGACGACCGCCAGGAACAGGCTGGCAATCAGCAGGGCCAGGAAGGGGTGGATGCGGGCCACCGAGATCAGGACGATCACCAGCGCAATCGCCACCGCCGTGAGCGCAATCAACATGGGTTTACCTCAACAGGAGGGGAGAAAGGTTGGTGCCTCATTCGGCCAGTGTCCCCGCGTGCAGCGTGTGCGTCAGGTCGCGCAGGGCCAGCGCCGCCGCGCGGTACTGCCGCCCCAGCCGGGCATACAGGGGCTGGTCGGCGTTGGGGTGAATCTGCGTGTAGGCGCGCTCGGCCTCCAGCGACAGGCCCGCGCCCCGCGCCGCAATCCGCGCGGCCCCGAAGGCGCTGCCCTCGAACAGCTCGGCGTCCTGCGGCAGGCTGACAGGCTGGTTCAGGGCGTTCGCCAGCACCTGGAGCCACGCGGGCGAGCGGGTCAGGCCCCCGGTCACGCGAATCTCGTCCAGCGGCCCCACCTGCGCGCGCAGCAGGTCGGCCAGCCACGCCAGATGCAGCGCCACGCCTTCCATCCCCGCGCGGGCGATATCGCCGGGGGTGTGGTGCAGGCCCAGTCCCAGCATCGCGCCCTGAAGCTGCGGGTCCCAGAAGGGCGCACGTTCCCCCGCCAGCGCGGGCAGAAACAGCAGACCACGCGCGCCGGGCACGGTGCCGGTCATCAGGTCTTCCAGCGTGAGGGGAAGCTGGAAGTGCTCACGCAACCAGTTCAGCACCAGCCCAGCGTTGTTGCTGGGGCCGCCTACCAGGTACCGCCCGCCCGGTTCGCGGTCGTCCACCCGGTAGCAGAACAGCCGCGCCTCCGGGTCGAGCGCCGATCCCCGCGAGAAGGTGCGGATGGCCGAACTGGTGCCCACCGACACGGCAGCCTGCCGCGCACTCTGGATGTTCAGCCCCTCGGTGGCGGTCACGCCGTCACTGGCCCCGATAACCCAGTGGGCCGCCGCCAGCCGGGGATAGCGCGAGCGGTAGGGCTGGAGCAGGGGCGGGAGCGGCTGGTCGATAGGCTTGATTTCGGGCAGTTGCGCCGCCTCCACCCCGGCCACCCGCAGCGCCTCCGGGTCGTAGTGGCCGTCTATGTTCATTAGGCCGGTGGCCGCCGCCGTGCTGGTGTCGGTCCAGAACACGCCGAAGGACCGCAGCAGCACTTCTTCCTTGAGGCCGCTCACCCGCTGCCACGCCCGCGCGTCCTGGGTGCGGGTCAGCCACGCCAGTTTCACGGCGGGCGTCATCGGGTGGTAGGGCACGCCGGTGTGGTCAAAGAGAAAAGAAGGTGGGTGGCCCCCAGTGTCTGCGCGCGCGTCCGCCCAGGTGTAGACCTCAGAGGGTCCCTCCGCGCTGACCGTAATCAGCGAGTGCATCACGTTGCTGAAGCCCACCGCCGCGGGCTGGATGCCCTGGGCGGCGCAGTACGCTTCCAGCTCGTCCAGCGCCCGCTCGTAGGCGTCGAGCAACTGGGGCAAGCGGTGGCTGGCCTGGCCGGGCAGGTCGTGGTTCAGGGGGTAGGGAAAGTTCAGGCGGTGGACTTCGCGGGCACCCTGAAACAGCACCGCTTTCAGGGCCGTGGTTCCGAAATCCAGGCCGACGAGATGGGGGTCCAAGGGTACGCTCCTTCTGCCCTCGCCGGGCCAGGCGACCCGTGAGGGACCCCATTTCACCACCCTGACCCCCGCTGCCCCCCAATTCTGAAGAACGGCAAAAGCCGCCTTAATCCTCCCCGGCTGGCCCCACCACCGCCTGCACCCGGCCGACCTGCCCTGACGTCAGCCGCACCTTGATGCCGTGCGGATGCGTGGGCGAGCGCGTGAGCAGTTGCGCCACCACGCCGCGCGTGAGCCTGCCGGTGGGCTGGTCCTGCTTCTGCACGATGTCCACGGTGAGGCTGGGGCGAATGGCGGAACGGGGGGGAGGGGTCATGAGCAGGAGTATAGTTGATGGCATGACCAATGCCACTCGCATCAGTGCCACTCTTCCACCGGACCTCGCTGCCTTTCTGGACGAGTACCAGGAAACCCACCACCTGAGTTCCCGCAGCGCTGCCCTTGCAGAAGCGGTGCGTGCCCTGCGCGACCAGAACCTTCAGGAGGCTTATCAGGAACTCGGCGAGGCGCAGCGCAGCGGACAGGAAACCTATCCTGACGACAACCTCGACGGCCTGGAGAACGAATGAAACTGATCCGGCGCGGTGATATCTGGCTCATCAATTACCGCCCAGATGGACGTGAGGGAGAGGCGGCCCAGACCCATCCCGGTATCGTCGTGACCAACAACGCCGCCAACGTCAGCACTCACCTGCTGATGACGGTGCCCCTGACCAGCAACGTGGAACGCCTGTATATCACCAACATTCTGCTGCCCAACCAACGGACCGGGCTGGACCACGACAGCAAGGCCCAGGTGGAAGCCATGCGGGCCACCCACGTCAGCCGCCTCATCAAGCGGCTGGGGCATGTGCCGGATGACCTGATGACGGAAGTGGACGGGAAGGTGAGACTGCATCTGGGGTTGTGACGGGAAGCCAACAACCGTGACAGGTAGGCTAGAGACCCAGCACCAGCCGCAGCCCCGCCTCGACCTCCTGCATGGCTACGATACCCGTTCCGTGAGTTCGGTCTTGTTCAGAGTGACCAGGGCGGACACGTTGACCACGCTGTCTTTGGGGAGCCGTGTCCGGTGTGCTTCCAGCAGCACTTTGTCCGGTGTCTCCGCCAGCGCGAGATGGCTGGTCAGCACAGCGGCGATGACGGTGGCGATACGGCTGCGGTTGAAGCTGTCGGCCTACACCACCAGCACGGGGCGGATGAACGCAGGGCGGCTTCCGACCGGTTCTCCCAGGTCGGCCCACCAGACCTCACCGCGAGCGATTACCACTCGTTCGCTTAGAACGTCCGGCGTGCGGCTTCCCACCGCAGGTCTTCGCCTTGCTCGGCATTCGCCCCATACACGCGGTCAAGAGAAGCCGTCACGTCCTCGCCGCTATGCCGCACCAGATACTCGCGTAGGGCTGCCCGGTAGAGTTCACTACGTGTCAGGCGCAACTTCCGCGCGAGGGCCTCAGCCTCGGCAAAGTCTGGTCGTCAAGGGAGATGATGATCTTCATAAGCTCGTTCTGTATTTTTATGCTGGCTAATAAGAAAGCGGTCGGGAGTAACGTTGTAAAGGTCCTTATAGCCAGAGTAGTTATCCAAAACTTTAAATCTAGAGGAAATCAAGCTATCTATAGCAAGCTTTGCGGCCTTGCGCCTTTTATGTGAGTCTTCCCCTTCGCTATCAGAGTAGTATGATTGATTTTCGTAAGGTATTGGTGCATGTAAGCTGTAATCAGGAGGAATGTCTCCATACTCGTAATCTTCTTCATATCTAATAATCCCAGGAGGCTTCAATAAGTAGCTTCTTTCAGGAAGTGCAGTTCTGAAAATATCTGACCATAACATACGATTCTCACCACTTGCTTTGTAGGGTATTCCTATAGAGAACTCGTAATAGTATCCTTGTTCAAAGTTAATCCAGACTATGATCTCCTCAACTTCATTAGGAGTGAGAGTAATGTGACTATATTCTGGCTTGCCTATCGAAATTTCCTCTCCGGAAAGATACGGAAGCAGCTTAAAATTGGCTCCTGCACTTATAGCGTATGCAGTATCGTCATTCCGAGTTATAATTCCTTCATAGAATTTTGGATTTCCGCCACCCCCGATTCCATCCTTAGGTTTTACAAATTCAGCGACCATGTTTGGCAATTTCACTCTCTTTAGTATCTTAATTACAAAATAGTTTGCAATTTCTAATGTTCCTACCTCCGATGTATTTTCCATAGTTACACTTATAGAATTAATCCTATTTATAATTAAGGAATTCGAAGCGTAGTGTGTTAATGGGAGTTGTGGAGAGTAATCAAGTAGTATTCCCTCGTCTTCAGTTGTGGCAATAGGTAGTTGCTCGTGGAATTGAACTCTAAGAGATGATGGTAAAGACTTTCTTTTGATATAGCGGTTGATGGACGGGAAGGTAATTATTCCAAGCACTATGGCTACAAATAGGCTGGCTAAACCCACATCCATCCTCAAACCTCCAACGCCAGCTTGTCCACATCATTCAGCAGCGGTGTCCCCGCCGGGTATTCTCCCGTGAAGCACGCGCCGCACAGGCCCTGGCCGCCGATAGCCTTTCTCAGCCCCGGCTCGCTGATGAAGGCGAGGGTGTCCGCGCCGATCAGGTCGCGGATTTCCTCTACGGTGTGGGTGCTGGCGACCAGTTCCTTGCGGGCGGCAGTGTCGATGCCGTAGAAGCACGGGTGCGTGATGGGCGGGCTGGACACGCGGAAGTGGACCTCGGTGGCCCCCGCCTCACGCAGCAGGTTCACGATCTGGCGGCTGGTGGTGCCGCGCACGATGGAGTCGTCCACCAGAATGACGCGCTTGCCCCGCACGGCGCTGGTGGGCGAGAGCTTCATCTTCACCTTCAGCTCGCGCGCCTCCTGGGTGGGGGCGATGAAGGTGCGGCCCGCGTAGGGGTTCTTGTACAGGCCGTAGTCGAAGGGAATACCGCTCTCGCGGGCGTACCCGATGGCCGCGCCGATGCCGCTGTCGGGCACGGGCACCACGATGTCGGCGTCCACCGGCTTCTCGCGGGCGAGCTGTTCACCCATGCGGATGCGGCTGGCGTGAATGTCCACGCCGTCGAGTTCGCCGTCGCTGCGGGCAAAGTAAATCCACTCGAAGGAGCAGGGCGTGGGCCGCTTCGGCTCCACCATCAGCGAGTGCAGGCCGTCCCGGTCCATCCAGACCAGTTCGCCGGGCTGCACGTCGCGGACGAGCCGCGCGCCGACCGCGTACAGGGCGCAGGGTTCGGAGGCGAGTACCCATGCGCCGTCCTCGCGCTGCCCGATGACCAGGGGCCGCACGCCGTGGGGGTCGCGGAAGCCGATCAGTTGGGTGCGGCTCATCAGCACGCAGGCGTAGCCGCCCCGGAGCTGCTGCATCGCGCCCGCCGTCGCCTCGATCAGGTCCATGTGCGACTCGCGGGCGATCAGGTTCAGCATCACTTCGCTGTCGTTGGTGGTCTGGAAGAGCGCGCCTTCCATCAGCATCGCGCTGCGGACCTCGCGGGCGTTCACGAAGTTGCCGTTGTGCGCCAGCCCCAGGATGCCCTTGTTCGTGCGGGTGGTGAGGGGCTGGGCATTGAAGCGCAGGTTGCTGCCGGTGGTCGAGTAGCGCACGTGGCCGATGCTCACGCGGGCATTGGGGAGGCGCAGGCCGTCCAGCCGCCGCTCGTCGAAGACCTGCGTCACCAGGCCCAGGTCCTTGTCCACATGGAACTTCTCGCCGTCGCTGACGCACATGCCCGCCGCCTCCTGCCCGCGGTGTTGCAGGGCGAAGAGGCCCAGGTACGTCAGCCAGGCGAGGTCCTGCGGCTGCGGCGAGTAGAGGCCGAACACCCCGCACTCGTCCTGCGGCTTGTCGGTGGCGGGGTCGAAGATCACGCCAGGATCTCCCGCAGCGGCGTCTCGAAGGCGGTCTTCAGGGCGTCGAGGGTCACGCTCAACTGTACGTTCGCGCCCGTCACGGAAATGGTCACGCGGTCACTGCCGCCCAGGCTCTCGCCCAGCGCGGTATAGGGGACTCCCAGGCCGTCCAGCAGCTCCTGCGCCGCCTGCTCGTGGCCCAGCGGCACGGCCACGACGACGCGGCTGTGCGCCTCCCCGAACAGCACGGCATCGGGGCGCGCGCCTTCCGGTGCCTTCAGCTCCACCTTCAGCCCCTGCCCGCCCGCAATCGCCATCTCGGCCAGGGCCACGGCCAGGCCGCCCTCGGAAGGGTCGTGCGCAGTGGTCGTCAGCCCGGCGCGAATCAGGGCGAGGGTGCCCTCGATGACCTTCTGTTCGAGGTCGAGGTCCAGGTCAGGTACCTGCCCCGCCTCCAGCCCATGCACCGTTTCGAGGTACTGCGAGGCCCCGAGGGTGGTCGCGTGGCGGCCCAGCAGGTAGAGGGTGTGCGGCCCGGCCTTCAGGTCCAGGGTGGCGCGCACGGTCACATCGGGCAGCACGCCGACCATGCCGATGGTGGGGGTGGGGTGAATGGCGACCTTGTGGTCCCCTTCCGTGTACTGGTTGTAGAGGCTGACGTTGCCGCCCGTCACCGGCGTGTTCAGCGCGCGGCAGGCGTCCGCGATGCCCTGCACCGCCTGCTGAAGCTGGAAGTACACCCCCGGCTCGTGCGGGTTCCCGAAGTTGAGGTTGTCGGTGATGGCGAGCGGCGTCGCGCCCACGCAGGCGAGGTTGCGGGCGGCTTCCGCGACGGCGGCGGCAGCCCCCTTGTACGGGTCGAGGTACACGAAGCGCGGGTTGCAGTCGGAGGTGGCGGCCACGCCCATCCCGCTCCCCTTCACGCGCAGGACGGCGGCGTCGGCGGCTCCGGGCACCACCACCGTGTTCGTCATCACCTGATGGTCGTAGCGTTCAAAGATAGGCCGCTTGCTGGCAATCGTGGGGTGCGAGAGCAGGTCCACCAGCACCGCGCCCAAGTCGCCGGGCACGGGCACGCCGCTCAGGTCCCGCTCGCGCTTGGCCCGGATGTCCGCCGACTCCACGCCCTCGCGGGTGTACTTGGGGGCCTCGTTCAGCAGGGCCACGGGCAGGTCGCAGACCACCTCGCCCTTCCATGTCAGGCGGTAGCGGTCGTGCGCCTCCACCTCACCAATCGTCACCACGTCCAGTTCCCACTTGGCGAGGAGGTCCAGCAATTCCTGCTCCCGGCCCGGCACCGGCACCAGAATCATGCGCTCCTGCGACTCGCTGAGGCACAGTTCCATCGGCACCATGCCGCTCTCGCGCGTGGGCACGAGGTCGAGGTCCATCGTGATGCCCAATCCGGCGCGGTAGGCCATCTCGCACGTCGAGGACACCAGGCCCGCCGCGCCCATGTCCTGCACGCCCGCCACCACGCCCGCCTGAATGGCCTCCAGCGTGGCCTCCAGCAGCAGCTTCTCCATGAAGGGGTCGCCCACCTGCACGGCGGGACGGTCGGCCTGGCTGGCCGCGCTGAGGTCGGCGGAGGAGAACACCGCGCCGCCCAGCCCGTCGCGCCCGGTCTTGGAGCCGACGTACACAATCTGGTTGCCCACCGCGCCCATCGTCCCCTTCGCCAAATCCTCGTGACGCAGCAGGCCCAGGGCCATCACGTTGACCAGCGGGTTCTCCTGGTAGGAGGGATGGAAGGTCACTTCACCGCCCACTGTCGGCACACCGATGGCGTTCCCGTAGTGGCTGATGCCCTCCACCACGCCGTTCACCAGGAAGCGGGTGCGGGGGCTGTCGGGGTTGCCGAATCTGAGGGAGTCCAGCACGGCGAAGGGCCGCGCCCCCATCGCGAAGATGTCGCGCAGGATGCCGCCCACGCCGGTCGCCGCGCCCTGCACGGGTTCCACCGCCGAGGGGTGGTTGTGGCTCTCCATCTTGAAGGCCACGCCCCAGCCTTCGCCGATGTCCACCACGCCCGCGTTCTCGCCGGGGCCTTGCAGCACCTGCGGCCCGGTCGTGGGGAAGGCGCGGAAGAGGGGCCGCGAGTTCTTGTAGCCGCAGTGTTCGGACCACATCGCCCCGACGATGGCGGCTTCCAGCGCGTTCGGCTCGCGCCCGATGCCCTGCACGAGGAGGTCGTATTCCTCGGGGGTGAGGCCGAAGGTTCCCGCGCGGTCGCGCAGGGAGGGATTGACCGCTGTCATGCCTGCTCCTTCATCCCCAGGCGCACCTGGCCCCGGTGGTAGGCGACGTGCCGCAGGTGCAGCCCGATGCCCTGGAGGCGCGGGCGCTCGCCGCCGGGGGCACTGGGGGAAAAACTCGTGCCCTGCAACTCTTCGGCGCTCATGTTCTGGAGGAACGTCAGCACTTGCCCGGAAATATCGTCCAGATAAGCCAGCACTGCGTCCTTCCCCGCGTCCTCGCTGAGGGCGGGGGTGCCGCTCAGGGCCTGCACCCAGGGCTGGTCCTCCCAGCCCAGGTGGGCGTAGGTGGCGGAACGGTCGCCCAGCACGGCCAGCCGCAGCCACTCCGCGATATGCAGGGCGTGCCACGCGGGACTGTGGCCCACGCCCGCAGCAGCGAAATGCTCGTCGGGAACGGCATTCAGGGCCGCCCGGAAGGCGTTCAACTCGGCGGCGTACTGCTCGGTCAGGAAATCCTGCAACTCGTTCACTTCACCACGCCCACTTTCAGCGACTCGAACATCCCCAGCCCGTCCTCACTGCCCAGCAGCAGCTCCACCGCCCGCTCGGGGTGCGGCATCATGCCCAGCACGTTTCCGTCCTCGTTGATGATGCCGGCGATGTCGTTCAGCGAGCCGTTGGGGTTGTCCATGTAGCGGAAGACCACGCGGCCCTCGGCCTCCAGGCGGGCAATCGTCTCGGGGTCGGCGTAGTAGTTGCCCTCGCCGTGCGCGATGGGGATTTCCAGCACCTGATTCGCCTCATACGCCCCCGTGAAGGCCGTCTGGTGGTTCTCCACCCGCAGATGCACGGGCGCACAGTGGAAGTGCAGGTCGCGGTTGCGCGAGAGGGCACCCGGTAGCAGGCCGGATTCGGTCAGCACCTGAAAGCCGTTGCACACGCCCAGCACAAACCCGCCGCGCTCGGCATGTTCCTTCACAGCGGCCATGATGGGGCTGCGGGCCGCAATCGCCCCGGAACGGAGGTGGTCGCCATAGCTGAAGCCACCCGGCAGGAACACCAGCTCGGTGCCTTCCGGGAGGCCCGCTTCCGTGTGCCACACGAACTGCGCGTCCGGGTCCAGCGTCAGCCGCGCGGCGTGCAGCGCGTCGGCGTCGCAGTTGGAGCCGGGAAATTGAATGACGGCCGTCTTCACGCGCCCGCCACCTCGCGCGCCTCTTCCAGTTCCCAGCGCGCGTTTTCCATCACGGGATTGCTCAGCACGTTCTCCACAATGTCGGCCAGTTGCGCCTCGACTTCTGCCCGCTCGCCGCTCAGCGTGAGTTCGATGTATTTCCCGACGCGCACGCCCGCCACGTTCGCGTGGTCCAGGTGCGACAGCGCCCGCTCGACGGTGCGGCCCTGCGGGTCGAGGATGGAGGGCTTGAGGGTGACGAAGACTTTGGCGTTAAAGGTGGGCATGGGTTCTCCTTCGGAGAGGCAAAAGGCAGAAGGCGGATGGCAGAAGGAAGCAGCGGCTGTTGCAGAGGCGTGAAGAGCCTTCAGCTTTTGGCCTTCAGCCTTCTGCGGGCGCGGTGACGCGCCTCAGCATCTCCGCATACGCGTCCTCCACCCCGCCCAGGTCGCGGCGGAAGCGGTCCTTGTCCATCTTCTCGTTCGTCTGGGCGTCCCAGAAGCGGCAGGTGTCGGGGCTGATCTCGTCGGCCAGGACCACGGTGCCGTCGTGGGTGCGGCCGAATTCCAGCTTGAAGTCGATCAGGCGGATGCCGCGCTCCGCGAAGTAGGGCACCAGGAAGTCGCGGATGTTGAGGGCCAGCTCGCGGATGCGCCGCAGCTCGTCCTCACCTGCCCAGCCCAGGGCGACGGCGGTATCGGTGTTGATGAGGGGGTCGCCCAGCGCGTCGGACTTGTAGCAGTACTCGACGACGGGCCGCGCGAGGGGCGTGCCTTCCTCGATGCCCAGCCTCTTGCTGAAGCTGCCCGCCGCCACATTGCGTACGATGACTTCCACCGGGATGATCTCCACCGCCCGCACGCGCTGCTCGCGGTCACCCAGCTTTTCCAGGAAGTGGGTGGGGATGCCCGCTCTCTCCAGCAGGGGAAACAGGTGCGCAGTGATCGCGTTGTTGATCTCGCCCTTGCCCTGAATCTGGGCCTTTTTGACGCCGTTGAAGGCGGTCGCGTCGTCCTTGTACTCCACCACGTACTCATGCGGGTTCTCGGTCGCGTAGACCTTCTTGGCCTTGCCTTCGTACCGTTGCTCAAGCTTCATGCGGGGACTCCCAAAGTAGAACGGGCGTCTCCCGGCCAGAGGTGCGGGGGGACGCTCGTGGGTTGCGCGGGGCTGGACATACCGACTCCGATGGAAAGGTTGACTTGGCAACCTGGACATCCGAGCAGGGCGAGCAGGAGAAACGACGGGTTCTGCGGAAGTGGAGCAACAAGCGGTGCTTTTCCGGTGGTTGCGGAATGAAGCGGAATCCGGAGCATGGGGCCTCCATCGCCGCCTCTCGGGCGGGCTTACCGTGCGGGCACGGGGCGTCTCGCGGGACGCGGGTGGAAGAAGGGGAAGTGCAGCGGATGCCGGGGCAGGCTGCCGTGGTTCACCTTAACACCCCATGAAGCCGGGCGGGGTGAGGACGTTCCGGGGGGACGGACACGGCACAATGCGGGCCATGAACCGTATCGAAGCCAACCTGCTTGCCACCGGCCTCAAGTTCGCCATCGTCGGCACGCGCTGGAACCATTTCATCGTGGACCGACTGGTGGAGGGCGCGCAGACCGCCTTCGTGCAGCACGGCGGCGACAGCGCCGACCTCGACCTGTACGTGGTGCCCGGCAGCTTTGAGGTGCCCCTGGTGGCCCGCCGCCTCGCGGAAAGCGGGCGCTACGACGCGGTGGTATGCCTGGGGGCCGTCATCAAGGGCGCGACCGACCATTACGACTTCGTGGCGGGCGCGGCCACCAACGGCATCCTGAACTCGATGCTGCACACAGGGGTGCCCATCGCCTTCGGCGTCCTAACCACCGACACCATCGAGCAGGCGGTCGAGCGGGCCGGGACCAAGGCGGGCAACAAGGGCGCGGAGGCCGTGCTGGCGATGATCGAGACGGCCAACCTGCTGCGGCAGATTCCGGGGTGAAAGGGGTTAGGGGTGAGGAGTTAGGGATGAGGAAAACAGGTCTTTTCCTAACTCCTTACCCCTAATACCTAACCCCTTCCCGCCCTCACGAACCGTTCCCGCCCCACCAGGTCGGGCAGCACCCCGGCCTGCCAGCCCGCGGCGCGCAGTTCCGCGGCGAAGAGAGTGGCGTTGCGGGGGTCGAGTTCCAGCAGCAGCGTGCCGTCGGGAGCGAGGGCAGCTGCCGCCTGCGCCGCCAGGGGCCGGGCCACATCCAGCCCGTCGGGGCCGGCATACAGCGCGAGGTCGGGGTCGCAGCGCACCTCGGGGGCGGCCCCCATGCGGTCGGTGTCGGGCAGGTAGGGGGGGTTGCTCACGATCAGGTCGAAGGGACCGGGCAGGCCCGCCAGCAGGCTCCCCTCCACGAAGACCACGTCCAGCCCGTTCAGCCGGGCATTCTCGCGCGCCAGCGTCAGGGCGTCGGGGCTGAGGTCGGTGGCGGTGACGCTGGCGTCCGGTCGGGCGGCCTTCAGCCCCAGTGCCAGAGCGCCTGTGCCGGTGCCCACGTCCAGCACGCGCGGGGCGGGCCAGTCCTTCAGGGCCTCCAGCGCGAGGTGCAGCAGCCACTCCGTCTCGGGACGCGGCACCAGCGCCCGCCCGTCGGTCCGCAGGCGCACGCCGCCCCACTCCACCTCGCCTAGCAGATGCTGGAGGGGTTCGCGGGCGGCCCGCCGCGCGAGCAGGGCCGCCAGCCGCGTCGCGTCCGCCTCCGGCACGACCTCCCCGCCCTGGGTCAGCAGGGCCGCGCCGCCCAGGTTCAGCGCGTGCAGCACCAGCGTCCGCGCGTCGGCCTCTGGCGAGGGCACGCCCGCCTCACGCAGCAGGCGCGTGGCTTCCTGCAACCACGCGCGGAGGGTGAGGGGAAAGGCCATGAGCTATGAGCTATGGGCTATGAACCGGCAACCGGAAGCGTCAGCTTTTGCGTTCGCCCTCTTTTTCATAGCTCACGGCTCATAGCTTCTCGGCTTGATCAGCAGTCGCCGGGAGGCCCCCTCCCCGACCGATTCGGTGGTCACGTCGGGGTGTTCCTTGAGGGCGATGTGAATCACGCGGCGGTCGGCGGCGGGCATGGGCTGGAGTTCGTGGGCCTCGCCGCTCTTGGCGACCTGCACGGCCAGGCGCTCGGCCAGACGGGACAGGGTATCGGCCTGCCGCTTGCGGAAGCCGCCCACGTCCACCCGCACACGCAGGTCGCTGCGGCCCGCCTGCTTGGCGAGCACGGTGTATGCCAGCACCTCGATGGCCCCCAGGGTGCGCCCGTCGCGGCCCGCCAGCCGGCCAGCGTTCTCCCCGCCGATCTCGGCCTCCAGCGCGTCCTCGCCCTCGCGGACGGTGATGGTGAGCGTGGGGTCGATGCGGGCGGTCAGCCCCTGGAGAAACCGTTCCAGCACCGCGCGGGGGTCCTCGTCCATGGCCTCCGGGGCGGAGGAAGCCGGTGCGGCGACCTCGGGCGCGGGCGGCAGCGGCACCACGTCGTCGGCGTCACTGATGCCCAGCCCCGCGAGATAGTCGTCGAGGTTCGTGCGGTTGTCCATGCCGCCAGTGTAGCGCGGCGGCTCTCACGAGGTTCCCACAGTGGCAAGGTGCGGAAGGCGAATGGCTGATGGCAGAAAGGGGAAGGCGGAAGCCGCAGCCTCCGCCTTCCTGCCTGCCGCGTCCGGCGTTCAGCCTTCGGCCTTCTCCACCAGGTATGCCCGCTCGATCACGTCCGGCGTGCCGGGCATGCCGGGCTGGATGCGGGTCAGGCGGTCCAGCACGTCCATGCCCTCCACGACCTGACCGAAGACAGTGTGGCGGCCGTCGAGGTGCGGCGTGGGGCCGAAGGTGATGAAGAACTGCGAGCCGTTGGTGCTGGGGCCGGCGTTCGCCATGCTCAGGACCCCCTTGCGGTCGTGGCGGTGCGTGCTGCCAAACTCGTCCTCGAACTTGTAGCCGGGGCCGCCCGCGCCAGTGCCGGTGGGGTCGCCGCCCTGCGCCATGAAGCCGTCGATGACGCGGTGAAACTTGATGCCGTCGTAGTAGTGGTGGCGCAGCAGGTACGCGAACGAGTTCACGGTGACGGGGGCCTCGTCCGGGAAGAGGTCCAGCACGATGCGGCCCTTGCTGGTCTCGAACACGGCGCGGTAGCTCTTGCCGGGGTCGATACCCTCGCCCAGTTCGGGGGCCTGCGAGAAGCGCGTCTGGCGCTCGCGGGAGAGTTCGGGGGCCTGGGTGTAGCCGCCTTCGGTGTAGGTGTCGTTGCCGGTCATGGGGGCATTGTAAGGGGCCGTCAGCCTTCAGCGTTCAGCCGTCAGGGAAGGCTTAAGCTTCGGCCTCGGCTGCGGAGAGCTGAACGCTGACGGCTGAAGGCTCTCCCACCACCCACTCCCCGCCGCGCATCAGGGCCTCGCGCTGGCCGCCCGCCGTGATGCCGTCCACGTCGGTGTCGGGCGTGCCGATCATCCAGTCCACGTGGATCAGGGAGTCGTTGCCGCCCGCCGCGAGCAGGGCTTCGGGGTTCTCGCCGTGCTGGACGTTGGTGGGGTAGCAGCGGCCCAGGGCGATGTGCGAGGCGGCGTTCTCGTCGAAGAGGGTGTTCAGGAACAGTGTTCCAGTCTGCGCGACGGGGGCGGAGGCCGGGACCAGCGCGATTTCGCCCAGGTGCGCGGCCCCCTCGTCCGTCTCCATCAGCTGCCTCAGCGTCTCCTCGCCCTTCTCGGCGCTGACCTCGACGGCCTTCCCGCCCTCGAAGCGCACGCGAATGCCCTCGATCAGTTGCCCGCGCGCACTGAGGGGCTTGCTGGCGACCGCCACACCGTCCACCCGCTCGCGGTGGGGGGCCGTGAAGACCTCGTCGGTGGGGAGGTTGGGCACGGCGCGGATGCCGTTTCGGGCCGTCTCCGCGCCGCCCTGCCAGATGTGGCCGTCCGCGAGGCCCACCGTGAGGTCGGTGCCCAGCCCGCTGCGGAGGTGAATCGCCGCGTACTGCTTCTCGTTCAGGTAGGCGGTCAGGCGTTCCAGGCGCGCGAGGTGTGCGTCCCAGGCGGCCACCGGGTCGGGTCGGTCGGCGCGGGTGACGGCGAAGATGTCGTCCCACAGGCGGGCGACGGCCTCCGCCTCGGGCAGCTCCGGGTAGACGCGGCGTGCCCAGGCGGGGGTGCTCATGGCGGCGACCGTCCAGTTGACCTCGAAGCCGCCGATGGCCTTCTGCACGTGCTGCCCCTTCTGTGCGGCGAGTTTGCTGCGCCGCGCCACACGCTCGGGGTTCACGCCCGCCAGCAGGGAAGGATCGCTGCCGACGATCGAGATGAAGGCGTACCCGTCGGCCACCAGATGTTCTCCCTCCTGGGCGCTCCACTCGGGCAGGAACTCCACCGCCGTGTCGGTGCCGTCCTCGTACAGCGCGAGCGAGAGGTGCTGGTCGTTGTAGTTCACCCGCACGTCTGTGGCCCCCGCCTGATACGCGGCGCGGGCGACGAGGCGGGCCAGCGCCGCCGCCTCCACCGGGGCGTTCACCTGCACCTTCCCGCCTTCCGGCAGGTTCACGCCCGTGCGGACGAGGAGTTCGGCGTAGCGGGCGAGCTTCTCTTCAAAACCGGGGTTGGAGGTCATGGGGGTTACTCTACGGCGGGCAACGCCCTGCGGTGGCCCATCTTCTCCGCAAAAGCCGGCTTATGCTCCCCCCATGCGCCGTCCCTGGCTCCTCGCCGCCCTGCTGTGGGCGCTGTTCACCTTCGGGCCGCTGCTGTCGGTGCTGCTGGCCTCGGCGGTGGCGACCACCCACGGCTGTGCCCTGGACGAGGGCAGCGTTCACCCCTGCATCATCGCCGGGTGGGACGCCGGGGGCCTGCTGTACGGCCTGGGCGTGCTGGGCTGGCTGATGCTGGTCACGCTGCCACTCGGGGCCATTGCCGGCGTCGTGGGCCTGGTGTTGTGGCTGGTGGCTTGGGTGCGGAAACGCAAACCTTCACCTGACCGCTGAAAGCTGACCGCTCCCCTCACCACCCCTCGATCTGCCGCCCCGCCTCGAACGCCGCCACGCCCGCCGCCACCGCCAGATTGAGGCTGCGGCCCCCGCCGGGCTGCGGAAGCTTCAGCGTGGGCAGGCCTTCCCGCAACCAGGTCGGCAGGCCACGTGACTCGGGGCCGAGCAGCAGATAATCGCCGCGCCGGAAGCCCGCCCGCGTGTGCAACGTGGTGGCGTGCGTGCTGAAGGCCCAGACCCGCGCCTCTTCCGGCAGCGCCCTCTGAAACGCCGACCAGTTCGCGTGTTCGTGCAGTGTCACGCCCTGCATGTAGTCCATCACGGCCCGCCTGAACTCGCGGTCGTGCAGGTGGAAGCCGAAGGGGCGAATCAGGTGCAGGTCGGCCCCCAGCACGGCGCAGGTGCGCGCGACGTTGCCCACGTTGCCCGCCTTTTCCGGCTCGAACAGCACGACGCGCAGCAGGGGTCCGCTCACCCTTCCACCCGCGCCAGCAGCACCGTCACTCGCACCTGCACGTGGTCGGGTGCGAGGCCCTCGGAAGTCTTGAAGCTCACGCCCACCTCCGTTTCATTCAGGCCCAGCAGGGCGGCCACGTTGCGGGCGATGTCGGCGCGCAGTGGCCCCAGCTTGGGCCGGTCGAGCGTGACCACCAGCGCCACGTTCGCCGGGGCGTACTTCCACTCGCGCACCAGCGCCAGCGCATGGGCCAGAATCTCCCGCGAGTCCAGCCCCGCGTTCTCGGCGGCGGTGTCGGGGTAATACTGCCCGATGTCCCCCAGCGCCAGGCCCGACAGCAGCGCGTCCGCGACGGCGTGCAGCACCGCGTCCCCGTCGCTGTGCGCCACCGCGCCGCGCTCGGCGTGCGGGATGGGCACGCCGCCCAGCACCAGCGCCCGCCCCTGGGCCAGGCGGTGCGCGTCTTCTCCGTAGCCGATGCGGGAGGGCAGGGGGGCAGGGGTCATGGGGGGAGTGTAGAGGAGAGGGTTCAGGACATGTGGTATGTCAGCCGCACGCGGCGAAAATCTGCGCCTGTGAGGTCGGCGCGGGGGATGAGGAAGGCGAAGGACAGCCTGTTGCCCTGGTCCACGAAGGGAAAGACCCCCGAGGTGTGGGGCAGGGTCAGCAGGGCCGTTTCCCCTTCCTCCTCTGCTGCGCTCTCAAGCATTGTCGCCACCGTGTCGCCCAGCAGATATGCCTCTCCGGTGAGGTCCCCTTCACCCGTCACCGCCTGCCATTCCGGGTCAAAGATGACCTGCTCGTAATGCAGGGAGAGCCGGATTCCGTCCGCTTGCCCTATCCCAACGTCACCCCAGGGATGCATTCCTGCGCAAAAGGCGACGGCGTGCGCTGGAGTGGCCCATTCCCCGTCGGTTTCCGGGGGCGGGGAGGCCCTCCGCAGCGCTTCGAGGGCTGGCTCGTACCGCACCGCCCAGTGTTCGGGTTCCATCCGGCCGTTCTCGATGGCCCGCCGTCCCAGAAAGAAACTCAGCAGTCCGGACAGCGGAAACAGGGCGTCCTCATCAAAGGGCCTCAACTCGGTCAGATTGAACTGGGCCACGAAAAGCATGGGGTCTCCAGCGTCCTCCGGCCAGGGCTGCGTCCCCAGGTCAGGCAGGCCGCCCAGCTTGCTGCCCCCGACGGGCAGTGAAGCATCGGGGACCTCCTGCGCTTCCAGGTTGATCACCGGCTTGAGGATCAGCGGCAGGGCGGCCCCGTGTTCCGGGTGATACCGCTTGAAAATCGGCCCCGCCTGCTCCCGAACCTGTCGCAGCCTGCTCATGGTTCAGTCTACCGGGCCTCTTCTACCACCCCCGCCCCACCCCGCGTCGCGTCCCGCAGCGCCTGCGCGAAGGCATCCGCGTCCTCGGGGTAGACCTGCACGGGCAACGTCACACCGGAGGCCGTGTACGTTTCCTCACCCCGCGCCGTGTCGAAGGTGCCCAGCAGGTGATAGAGGGCGCTGAGGTGCTCGAACGGCACGGAGACGGTGAGCGTCTGCCGGGGCCGCACCTCCAGCCGGGGGGCAGTGCGCAGACATTCCGCCGCCGTGCCCCCATAGGCCCGCACCAGCCCGCCCGTCCCCAGCTTCACGCCACCGTAGTAGCGCACCACCACGACCATCACGTGGTCCACGACCTGCCCCTCGATGGCGCGCAGGATGGGTGCGCCCGCCGTGCCGCCCGGCTCGCCGTCGTCGCTGAAGCGGTAGGCGGGGCCGATACGGTAGGCCCAGCAGTGGTGGGTGGCGTCCGGGTAGCGTTCGCGCAGGGCGGCGAGGTGGGCCAGGGCCTCTTCCGGCGTGTCGGCCCGCCCGGCAAAGGCCAGGAACTCGCTGTTCTCCACCACCGCGTCGTGCCGGTGCGGGGCGGCGAGGGTGACGAAGGGCGCGGGCAGGTCGGTCACAGCAGGCCGCGCCCCGCGAGGTGCCGCCGCGCGTGCCACAGCGTGAGGCTGCTGGGGCCGTCGCCTATCTCGCCCGCCTCCAGCATCCGGTACACCTCGCGGAGGGGCAGCACGACACGCTCGATGACCTCGCTGTCCTCGTGCGCGGTGTCGCCCAGGGTCACGCCCAGCGCGAGCAGCGGGTAGAACACCACCCCGCTGATACTGGGCTGCGGGTAGAAGCCGGGGAGGGGTATCCACTCGGCCGCCGTGCCCCCCACCTCCTCTGCCAGTTCGCGCCGTGCGGCCGTCAGTAGGTCCTCGCCGCGCTCCACGCCGCCCGCCACGACCTCCCAGATGGTCGACTGGAGGGGATAACGGTACTGGCGAATCAGGACCGCCTCGCCCGCCGCCGTCACGGGCAGCACGAACATGGCGCGCGGGCCACGGGGGCGGTACTGGTACACCACCTCCGCGCCGGAAGGCGTCTGAACCCGGTCTTCCAGCACCACCCGGAAGCCCTCCACCAGCACCCGCGACGACAGCGTCTTCCACGGCTGCACGCCGCCCGGCACGAGTCCGGCCCAGTTGGGATGGGCCAGGTCGGGATGCGGCTGTTCCTCGGGCTTGCCTGTCATGCAGCCCAGGCTACCCCGCCCCCACCCCCATCTGCACGCCCCGCCGCGCCCGCCCCGGCCTCACTCCGCCTCAAGGTTGGGCAGTCGTATGGGCGGGGGTGAATTTCAGGACGCCGTCGTCCAGGGGCGAGAACTGAATGGTGGCCTTGTCCTGAAGGTAGTTCTGGTGGACCTGCCAGGGCTTGCGCGACCCCTGCTTGGGCAGCAGCGCGGCGCTGCGCGTGACGTAACCGGAATTGAACCCGAGCAGGGGCCGCTGTTCGAGAGATGGGTCGGCCTCGGGGAGGACGCTGCCGTACCCGCGACGGTCCATGTAACGCAGCAGGCGGCAGACGTAATCCTGGGTCAGTTCGGCCTTGAGGGTCCAGGCGGCGTTGACGTACCCGAAGGTATACGCGCAGTTCGGAACGCCGCTGAGCATCATGCCCTTGTAGACCAGGGCGTGGGCGGGGTCGACCGGCTGGCCGTCCACCGTGAACGCGATGTCCCCCAGCACGTTCATCTTCAGCCCGGTGGCGGTCACAACGATGTCGGCCGGAAGCTCCTGCCCGCCCGTCAGACGAAGGCCGTTCGGCGTGAACGCCTCGATGGTATCCGTGACGACCGACGCCTGGCCCTCCCGCACCGCCCGGAAGAGGTCACCGTCGGGCACGGCACACACGCGCTGATCCCAGGGTTTGTAGGTGGGCGTGAAGTGCCGCGCGTCGAAGGTGTCCCCGAGGTGCCCCGCGGCGTCCTTCAGGAGTTGTTCCCGGAACAGCCGCGGGGCCTGCCGGGCAACGTTGTAGTAGAACATGCTGCTCAGAATGTTGCGCCAGCGAATCACCCGGTGGGCCGCCCGCGCGGGCAGCCGCCCCCGCAACTTCAGGGCCGTCTGATCGACCAGCGGCTGCACCGCGATGTAGGAGGGCGACCGCTGGAGCATGGTGACGTGCGCCGCCTTCTGCGCCAGCGCGGGCACCAGGGTAACGGCGGTGGCCCCGCTGCCGATCACCACGACGTTCTTGCCCACATAGTCGAGATCTTCCGGCCAGAACTGCGGGTGAACGATCTGCCCCCCGAACGCCTGCTCGTTCGGGAACTCGGGGCGATACCCTTCCTCGTAGCTGTAGTAGCCGCTGCACAGGAAGAGGAATCTCGTCCTGAGGGTGACGGTGCTGGGGGGGCCGCCTTCCGTCCGGTGTTCCGCCGTGACGGTCCAGCACTGCTCGGCGGAGGACCATTCGGCCTTTTTCACCCTGTGCCCGAAGCGGATGCGCCCCGTGATCCCGGCCTCGTCGGCGGCCTCCTGGATGTACTGGCGGATGTCCGGGCCGTCCGCGATGGATTTCTGGCCGGTCCAGGGTTTGAAGCTGTACCCCAGTGTGTACACGTCGGAGTCCGAGCGGACGCCGGGATAACGGAAGAGGTCCCAGGTCCCCCCAATGGCCTGCCGGCCCTCCAGCAGTTCGAACCGTTTCCCCGGGCACTTGTCCAGCAGGTGCCGCGCCGCGCCGATGCCCGAAAGCCCCGCGCCGACGATAAGGACGTCCAGGGGCTGGGACGGGTCGGGGGTGGCCGGGAGGGGGTGCGCCACCTGGGGCTTCCGGGCGGTTTTCCGGCTGGACGCAATCACGAGGCCGGCCAGGGCCAGCGCGCCGAGGGGCAGCAAAGTCTTGCGCAGTTTCATGCTCTTCGTTCCTCGCTTTGAGTAGGGGAAGGCTGCCGCCTTCAGTCGCCCGTGGGTGGGACCGGGGACAGCTTCCGGCGGCCCGACCCCAGCGACCGCCTGGGAAGGGAAGGACTCCGCCTGCTCCCCATCTAAGAACGCTGAATGTCAGATTTTGCCACAGATGGACAGACGAAATGGCGTTGATTCCCTGGAATCTCCCGAGCGGACTGGCAAAGCGGCGCAGCAGCGCGAGGAGCAAGAAGGACGGGCTGGCAGCGATGGAAGACTCGCAGGCCGTACTGCTGGCGGGGCTTCCGGGCCACCGCCGTCCGGGACATCTGCGAGGCCCCCATCAGCTGGGAGGACCTGACGCTGTTCGGGCTGGAAGGAGTCAACGCCGAGGGGGACGCGATTTACCGACCCGATCCGCAACCGTCTCTTTCCCCACCCTGGCGCTGCTGAGGCGTTGCCCACAGCCTTTCTGAAGACTCGCAGAACTCAACCCTATGGCGCGGGGTTCCGGCGCTCCACGGCTTCACGCCACCCTGGGCGGAAGCTGCGCGGTCGCTGCGGAGGGCGGTTCTGTGGCCGGGTTGCTCCGCAGCCACAAACGAAGAAACCCCGCGCTAAGCGGGGCTTTTCTCTGGTGGGTCGTGTAGGAATCGAACCTACAACCCGCTGATTAAGAGTCAGCTGCTCTGCCAATTGAGCTAACGACCCAGAGCGAAAGGGAGTATACGGGCACGCCTGCGGGCTGTCAAGAGGACATCAGCAGGTCGCGCACGGTTCCGGCGAGGTACAGGCTGCCCGTGACCAGCAGGGTTCCGCCGGGCGGGGTCAGGGCCAGGGCGTGGGCCAGGGCTTCCGGCGGCCGGGGGATGGCCTGCCCACCGTACTCCCCAGCGAGGTCTTCCGGGGGTGTGGCGAGGTCACCTGGCGCGGTGAAGACCCGCAGGGGGGCCACGGCCAGCAGCGGGGCCAGGGTCGCGGCCGTGTCCTTGCGGGCGAGGTTGCCGAACAGCAGCACGTCGGCGCGGGGCACGCTGGCGGCCAGGGCGCGCGCCGCGTGCGGGTTGTGCGCGCCGTCGAGCAGGACGGTCTTCCCGCCGACCTCGAAGCGTTCCAGGCGCGCGGGGTGGGCAGCATTCAGCGCGGCCTCCACCCCCTGCCCGTGGCCCAGCGTGCGCAGGGTGGCGGCGGCCAGCGCGGCGTTCGCCTGCTGGTGTGCGCCCGCCAGCCGGGGCGGGTGGGGGAGGGCGAACAGGGCCGGGTGCGTCTGCGGCGTGCAGAGGGGCGCGCCCACCCCGGCCGCCACCTCGCGGACCACCTCCAGCGCCTCCCCGGTGGCCGTGGTCAGCAGCGGCACGCCGGGCCGGGCGGCCTGGGCCTTGTCGCGGGCGATGTCGCGCAGGGTCGGCCCCAGGGCGGCCACGTGGTCGAGGTCCACGTTGGTCAGGGCGACGGCCCGGACGTTCCTCAGCGCCTGCGTGGCGTCGCTGACGCCGCCCACCCCGGCTTCCATCACGGCGACCTCGACACCGCCCTCCGCAAAGACCTGCGCGGCCAGGGCCAGGGTAAGGTCGAAAAAGGCCGCGTCCGGCGCGTGTTCCTTGGCCCACTCGATAAAGGCGGCGGTGCGGGTGGGGGCCAGCTCCTGCCCCTTCACCCGCACCCGTTCCTCGTACCGCTGGAGGTGCGGGCTGGTGAAGCGGCCCGCGCGGATGCCAGCAGCCAGCAGCCCCGCTTCCAGCATCGCGCAGGTGCTGCCCTTGCCGTTGGTGCCGACCACGCGGATGGACGCGAAGCACGTGTCAGGTGCGCCGAGGCGGTCCAGCAGCGCCCGCGCGCTCTCCGGTCCCCGGTCGCGGCCCGCGCGGGTGCGCGCGTACAGCCAGTCGTAATCCGGGGCGGCGGTCATGCGCCAAAGCTAGCGCAGGCGTTCCGCTGGTGGCTGAAAGCTGGCTGCGGGTGGCTGGAAGTTTGGCTGCCTCTCAGTCCGTCCACCCGCGCTCCAGCAGCTCCCGCGTTTCCGCCACGGCCTCCTGCCAGATGCCCAGCATGTCCCCCTCGGGCCGCACGTGCAGGCCGCCGTAGTTGCCGTCGCCCAGCATCTCGCGCACCCGCCCTGGGGGCAGCTGCCGGAGCGCGGCCAGGTCCACCAGCGGCTTGCGTTCCTCGGGCGCGGCGACCCCTTCCAGCCGTGTCCAGGGGAAGTTCTCCATCCAGCTCGCGTGGCTGGCGAGGGAATCGGTCGCCTGCACGGCGGCCCAGGTGCGCGGCGCGTTCCACCAGTTGTGCCACTGCACCCGCGCGTCCGGATGACGCGAGAGCCACTCGCCCAGCCAGCCCTGACCGGGCGCGTTCCCGCCGTGGCCGTTCACCACCAGGATGCGGCGGAAGCCCTGCGCATGCAGGCCGCTCAGCAGGTCGTCGAGCAGGGCGAGGTACGTCGTGACGCGCAGACTGACGGTGCCGGGGTACGCCGTGAAGGTGGGCGTGATGCCGTAGGCGAGGACGGGAAACACTGGAATGCCCAGCGGCGCGGCCGCCTCCGCCGCCACCCGCCCGGCCAGCAGGCTGTCGGTGGCGAGGCTCAGCGTGGCGTGCTGTTCGGTGCAGCCCAGCGGCAGCACGCAGCGGTCGTCTTGCTGGAGGTACGTTTCCACCTGTTCCCAGTTCATGTCCTGAACGCGCATGGCTCACCGTACCGCCCCAGGCGTGGGGGACGGTAGCATGCAGCCCGTGACCGACGGACAAGGAACGCCCCGCGTGGGCGTGGTGATGGGCAGCCGCAGCGATTTTGACACCATGCAGGGCGCGCTGGACGTGCTGCGCGAGCTGGGGGTGCCCTACGAGGTGCGGGTGCTGTCGGCCCACCGCACGCCGCACCTGCTCGCCAGCTACGCCGCCCGGGCCGAGCGCCTGAACCTGAGCTGCATCATCGCGGGGGCAGGCGGCGCGGCCCACCTGCCGGGCATGCTCGCGGCCTTCACGCGCGTGCCGGTGCTGGGCGTACCCGTCCAGTCCCGCGCCCTGGGCGGCCAGGACAGCCTCCTGAGCATCGTGCAGATGCCCGCCGGAATCCCGGTGGCGACCTTCGCCATCGGCCAGGCAGGTGCCAAAAACGCCGCCCTCTTCGCCGCCGCCCTGCTCGCCACGACGGACGGGGCCGTGCGCGAAAGGCTGGATGCCTTCCGTCAAACCCAGACCCAGGCCGTGCTCGACGACCCCTTCTTCGAGGACCACCCGGAAGCGGGAGCAGAATGACCCCCTCATCCCTCATCCCTCATCCCTCATCCCTCTCCCTCGGCATCCTCGGCGGCGGCCAGCTCGCCCAGATGCTCGCCCTGGCCGCCCTGCCGCTGGGCGTGAAGGTCGTGGTGCTGGAACCCGACCCGCAGGCCCCCGCGCGGCTGTGCGCCGAGCATCTCCAGGCTGGGTACACCGACCCCGCCGGGCTGGCACGCCTCGCAGCCTGCGACGCCGTGACCCTGGAGTTCGAGAACGTGCCGGTCGAGGCCCTCGCGGCGCTGGAAGGGCGGGTGCCGGTGCGCCCTGGCGGTGCCCTGCTGGCCCGCAGCAAGCACCGGGCGCGCGAGAAGGAGGCGTTGCGCGCGGCCGGCGTGCAGACGGCCCCCTTCGTGCCCCTCGAACACGAGGCGGACCTGACGGGGGCGCTGGAGGCGGTGGGCGGGCGCGGCATCCTCAAGACCAGCCAACTGGGCTACGACGGCAAGGGCCAGGCGCGCGTGGACAGCGAGGCGCAGTTGCGCGCCGCCTGGGACACCCTGGGCCGCGTGCCCTGCGTGCTGGAGGGCCTCATTTCCTTCGAGCGCGAGGTGAGCCTGGCGGTGGCCCGGAATGCGGCGGGCGCGGTGGCCTTCGGGCCGCTGGTCGAGAATACGCACCGCCAGGGCATCCTCCGCACCAGTGTTTTTCCCGCCGCCGCGCCGGAGGGCACCACCGCCCGCGCCCGCGAGATGGCCCGCGCCGTCGCGGAAGCGTGGGGGCTGGAAGGCCTGCTCACGCTGGAGTTCTTCCAGTTGCCAGGCGGCGAGCTGCTGGTCAACGAGGTCGCCCCGCGCGTCCACAACAGCGGGCACCTCACGCAGGATGGCGGGGGCCTCAGCCAGTTCGAGGCGCAGGTGCGCGCGGTGCTGGGCCTGCCGCTGGCCGACTGGGCACCGCTGCACCCCACTGCGATGGTGAACATCATCGGGACCGCAGATGGGCGGGAACCCGACTGGGCCGGCATCGACGCCCTGCCCGGCACCCGGCTGCACCTCTACCACAAGGCCTCCCGTCCGGGGCGCAAGCTGGGGCACGTGAACCTCGTCGCGCCGGACCGGGAGACGCTGCGGGCGCGGCTGGCGCGGCTGGAAGCGTTGATTCCCTGAGGGGGGGCAGAAGGCAGAAGGCTTGCGGGAGCCTCGGCCACCGGCCTTCTGCCTTCCGCATCCCTTACATTCCCCACATGACTGCCCCCGCCCTCCCCGACGTTCCCGCCGAGGTCCGCACTCCTCGCCTCCTCCTGCGCGCGCCGCGCCCCGAGGACGCTCCCGCCCTGCACGCCGCGATTCGGGCCTCGCTGCCCGAGTTGCGGCGGTGGATGGTGTGGGCGCAGAACCCCCTGGACCTGCCCGGCACGGTGGAGAACCTGCGGGAGGCGGCGGAACGCTTCGCGGCGCGGGAGAACCTGCGTTACCACGTCTGGAATGCGGAGGGCACCGAGCTGCTCGGCAGCAGCGGCTACCACGCCCTCGACTGGCGCGTGCCGAAGGGCGAGATCGGCTACTGGATAGCCAGCGCGCACGCGGGGCAGGGCTACGCGACCGAGGTGGCCCGCGCCCTGACCGACCTGGCCCTGCGTTCCCCGGAGGAGGGCGGCCTGGGCCTGCGCCGCATCGAGATTCGCTGTGACCGCTGCAACGAACGCAGCGCCCGTATCCCCCGCGCCCTGGGCTACACCCTGGACGCCACCCTGGTCAACGACGACGTGGCCGCCCACGACCCCACAGAACTGCGGGACACGCTGGTGTTCAGCCTCACGAGGTGAGGGCGCAGAAGGCAGAAGGCTCCCCCCGGTTTTTGGCCTTCTGCCTTCTGCCCCGAGCCGTCTGCCCGCCCCTCAGGGCGTGACCCGCGTTCCCGCCTCCCCGCGCACCGCTGCCGCTAGCACGCCCGCCTGCATCCCGCTGGCGATGACGGCGAAGGGCGCTCCGGCGTCCAGGGCGTCCAGGGCAGCCCTGACCTTGGGCACCATGCCCCCGGCGATCCAGCCCGCGTGGATGCCTTCCTCTGCCTCCGCGCGGGTGAGGTGGGGGGCCAGGCTGGCGGGGTCGGGGTAGGCGCGGTACACGCCCGCCACATCGGTCAGGAACACGATGCCGTCGCCCAGCGCCCCCGCGACCGCCCCGGCGGCCGTGTCGGCGTTCACGTTCAGCGCGCCCCCGTCCGGCCCCACCGCCACGCAGCCCACGACCGGCGTGATGCCCGCCCCCAGCAGCGTCCGGAGCAGGGCGGCGTTCACCCCGGTCACGCGCCCGACGCGGCCCAGCGCGGGGTCCAGCACCTCCGCGACCAGCAGGGCCGAGTCGCGCCCCATCAGGCCCACGGCCAGGCCCACATCCTGGCTGAGCTGCTTGTTGAGCTGGCACAGCGCCATCTCGACCACGTCCATCGCTTCCGGCGTGGTCACCCGCAGGCCCTGCCGGAACTCGCTGGCAATGCCCCGCGCGGCGAGTTCGCGCTCGATCACGGGGCCGCCCCCATGCACCACCACGACCGACACCCCGGCCCGCAGCGCCGCGATTTCCCCCGCCACCGCCCGCCGCAGCTCCAGGCTTTTCATGGCGTTCCCGCCGTATTTCACGATCACGGTATGGAGTCTAGAGGGTGAAACGGTCCGACCGTCCGCCGCGCTGGGCTGTTGGGCGGCAGGCCACACCCAGGGCGGCACTCCGTTACGTTGCCGCGCGTCCTGGGCAGCAACTCCACTGCGCGCCGCCCTTATCACGGTTTCTCACTTCGTTCGGCCCAGAAAGGTTGCCGAACCTTTCTGGGCACCGCCCCTAATGCCTGACGAGGCTGACCGTCCCGAGGTCTGTCTTCTCGCCCGCCTGGACGGGCAGGGTGCCCACCGGCTTGGCGTACCAGGTCATGACGGGGCGGGCGTCGCGGGCGAAGGTGTAGCCCAGGCGTTCCCAGAACCGGGCACCGCGGGGGTTGTTGCCCAGCACGCTGGCGAGGATGCGGCCCGTGCCGGGGGGCAGGCGGGCTTCGAGGTCGCGCACGGCCTGCCGCCCCAGCCCCTGCGACTGCCGGTCCTCGCGGATCAGCAGCAGGTTGATGGTCAGGTCGCCGGCCTCGGGGTAGTCGAGCTTGCAGTCGAGGCTGCCCACCAGTTCCCCGGCGGCGTCGAACAGGAGTTCCAGGCGGCGGCGGGGGTCGAGCAGCGCGATCTCCACGTCGCGCTCGACCTCGCGGGGGCTGGGGACACGGGTGCCGAGCAGCTCGAAATAGCCCGGTGCAGCGGCGTACAGCGTGTGGAGCAGCGGCGCGTGGTGAAGCGCCAGCGGCGTGACGTTCAAGGTCGTAAGCCTCCCGTCCGGCGGGCGGGTTGAAGAAAGAGACGAAGAAAGCCGGACTGCGCGTAGCATACCCCTCCCTCCCCGGCCCGCGGCGTGAAAAGGGGCACCTGCCGGGCTTAGGCTCACTTCACGCAGCGGGGGAGGGGCTGCGCTACCCTGCCGGGATGACTGCCCCTTCCCCCACCGGCGGCCCCGGTTTCTATGCCCGCAGGCTCGCGCGGCCCGGTGCGGTGCTGGCCCCGATGGCGGGTTACAGCGATGCCCCCATGCGCCAGCTCGCCGCCGAGCAGGGGGCGCTGTGGACCGTCAGTGAGATGATCAGCTCGCGCGGCCTGGTGCTGGGCGGCGACAGCGAGAAGCTCACGCTGGGCCGCCCCTATCCCGGCGAGGCGGGGCGGGTGGTGCAACTGTTCGGGGCCGAACCCGACATTCTGGCAGCGGCCGTGGCCCGCGCCGAGGCGTGGTTCGCGCCCGCCGCCCTCGACCTGAACATGGGCTGCCCGGTGCCCAAGGTCCGGGGGCGCGGCGGGGCCTGCCTGCTCCAGACGCCCGAGGTGGCCTACGAGCTGGTGCGGGCCATGCGCCAGGCGACCACGCTCGACGTGAGCGCCAAGATTCGCCTGGGCTGGGACAGTGACCGCAGCGTGGAGGTCGCGCAGGGGCTGGCCGCCGCCGGGGCCGCCCTGATCACCGTGCATGGCCGCACCAGCGCCCAGCGGTACACGGGCGAGGCCGACTGGGAGGCCATTGCCCGCGTCGCGGCCAGCGTGCCGGTGCCGGTGGTGGGCAGCGGCGACGTGAAGAGTGCGGCCCAGGCCCGCGCCCGGCGGGGCAGCGGTGTGGCCGCCGTGATGGTCGGGCGCGGCGCGGTGGGCAATCCCTGGCTGTTCCGGGCGCTCGCCACTGGCGACGACGCGGCCCCCGGTGCCCACGAACGCGCCCGCACGGCCCTGCGCCATGCCCGGCTGCACGTCGCCTTCTACGGCCGCGACCGCTTCGGGTTGCTCAGCGTGCGGCCCCTGCGCAAGGTGCTGCCCCAGTACCTCCCCGATCACCCCGAACTCCGCGAAGCCCTGGTGCAGGTGGACACACTGGAGGATGTCGCGCGGGCGCTGGCCCCCCTGCTCCCAGGAGAACGGCTCCCAGGCGAGCCGCCCGAGCAGGCGGTGCCGGGTTTCCCCCTGGCCTGTCCGGAGCATGAAGAACAGGTGGCTGCTGCCGCTCCCTAATTGCGCGGCAGGCCGGGGAGGGCGCGGGGTATGCTGTCGCTACCCATGAACGTCCGCGAGTACTACGCCTACCTGACTGCGGCGCGTGAGCAGCTCTGGAACTTCCTGCGGGCGCTTCCGGCGGCTGACCTGGACCGGTCCCTGATCGACGGGGACCGTTTCCACAACATCAAGGACCTGCTGCTGCATGTCGTGGACGTGGAGGATCACTGGGTCCACGCCATCGCGCTGGGGGGCGGCGTGGCGGAACGTTATCCGCATGACTGGGTGCGCCCCCGCGCCGAGCAGTACGACCTGGGCTGGATTATCCGCTACGGCCAGGAGGTCGGGGGGCAGACCCGCGCCCTGCTGGACACCGCTCCCGACCTCTCCCGCCCGGTCAAGCTGGTGCAGGACGATCCCGCCAGCGACACCGTCACCCTGGACCAGCTCCTGTGGCATGTGATGACCCACGAGGTCCGTCACACCGCCCAGATCGCGCTGCTGATCCGGCAGCTCGGGCATACGCCGCCCTGGCTGGACTACCTGCGCTTCGTGCGGCCCCAGCCCATGCAGCCCACACCCGAGGCAGATGCAACGGGTGAGGACGGCGCAGGCGAGGACCTGTAGCGGCAGCAGGCCGGGCAGTCAGGGCTAGCCGTTAAGCCTCCGCGCCCGTCCAGGGCAGGTGCAGGTCCTGGGGCGGGCGCACCAGCAGGCGGTCGACCCGCGCGCCGTCCACGTCCAGAACCTCGATCTGCCAGCCCTCCACCCCGGTGACGGTGCCGACCTGGGGAAACTCCCCCAGCACGTCCAGCACGTAGCCCGCCAGGGTGCTGAACTCCTCGCGGGGCAGCAGGGGCAGGGGCAGGCTCTGGCGCAGCTCGTGCATGGGCAGGCTGCCGCTCACCAGGAACGAGCCGTCCTCGCGGCGCACGATCTGATCCTCGTCGTTCAGTCCCTCCATGCCCGCGAGTTCTGCCAGCAGGTCGCTGATCGACAGCACGCCGCTGAAGTCGCCGTACTCGTCCACCACCACCGCCAGCCGCTGGTGGCCCTCGCGTTCCAGGCGGGTCAGCGCGTCCTCGGCCCAGGCGGCTTCCGGAATGAAGGCGGCGGGCCGCACGAAGTCGGCCAGTGGGGAGCCGGTATGCAGCGCCCGCAGCACGTCCGTCACCGCGACCTGGCCGACCACCTCGCCCGAGGCGTCGCGCACGGCGTAGCGGTCGTGTTCCTGGGCCAGCACCGTCTCGACCAGCGTCCCGGTGGGGGCCAGCAGGTCCAGGGTCACGGCCTCGGTGCGGGGCGTCATCAGGTCGCGGACCCGGCGGTCGTTGAAGCGCAGCACCGAGGCGATGCGCTCGGTTTCCGTCTCCTCCAGGCTGCCGCTCTCGGCCGCCTGCAGCACGACCGCCCGGACGTCCTCCTCGGTGACCACCTCGCGCGCCTCCTCCCGCATCCCCAGCAGCCGCAGCAGCCCGCTGGCCGTCATTTCCAGCAGCCAGACCACGGGGCGCGCCACCTTCGAAAGCACCGTGAAAAAGGGCGCGACGCGCGTGGCGAGAGCCTCGGGGTTGCGCAGCGCGATGCCCTTGGGCGCGAGTTCGCCCAGCACCAGCGACAGGAAGGTGACCAGCAGCACCACCGCGATGCTCGCCGCCGACCCTGCCGAGGCCCCGAACACCGGGCGCAGCAGCGGTTCCAGGTAGCCCGTGAGGCTGCCGCCCGCGAACACCGCGCTGATGGTGCCGATCAGCGTGATGCCGATCTGCACGGTCGCCAGGAAGGTGCCGGGTTGCTCGGTGAGCCGCACCGCCGCCGCCGCCCCCCGCTCACCGCGCGCCGCCGCCGCCTCCAGCCGCGAACGCTTGGCCGACACCACGCCCAGCTCCGAGCCGGAAAAGAAACCGTTGATGATCAGCAGCAGCACCAGGATGCCGAATTCCAGCAAGGGATTGCCCACGGGAGACAGTGTAGGGGCGCGCCTGACCGCGGAAGGCCCTGAGCAATCCTTTATGTGACCGCACCCGCTCTGTGACCGCACCGGCCCGCGGACCCCGGCCACCGTTTATACTGCCCAGGTTATGCGTACGGTGACGGTAGGAACGCGCGGCAGCACGCTTGCGCTCGCGCAGACCCGGTGGGTGGTGGCCCGCCTGAAGGAGGAATGGCCGGACACGGACTTCCGGATCCAGACGATCAGCACCAAGGGCGACCGCGACCGCGCCGCCCTGCAATCGCTGGCCCAGAAGGGCGACAAGGGCTTCTGGGTCAAGGAGATCGAGGACGCGCTGCTCACAAAGCGCATCGACATCGCGGTGCATTCCCTCAAGGATCTGCCGACCGAGCAGCCCGCGGGCCTGGAGATTTCCTCAATTCCCAAACGGGTGGACGCCCGCGACGTGCTGATCGGCAAGGAGGGCATGAAGCGCCTGGAGGACCTGCCGCAGGGCGCACGGGTGGGCACCAGCAGCGTGCGGCGCAAGGCCTTTTTGCGCGCCTACCGCCCGGACCTCCAGATCATCGACCTGCGCGGCAACATCGACACGCGCCTGGCCGCGCTGGGCACGCCCGATTACGACGCGATCATCCTGGCGGCGGCGGGCCTGATTCGCACCGAGATGCGCCACCGCATCGACGAGTTTCTGGACCCCGACGTGTTGCTGCCCGCGCCGGGTCAGGGTGCCCTGGCCCTGGAAACCCGCGCCGACGACGACCTGAATATCGAGGTGGCCTACGCCATCCACGACCACGGCACCGACGACCGCATCACCGCCGAGCGCGAGTTCCTGGCGGGGCTGGGGGCGGGCTGCATGGCCCCGGTGGGTGCCCACGCCTCGGTCAAGGGCGGCGTGCTGACGCTGGAGGGCTGGGTGGGCGCGCTGGACGGCAGCCAGGTGATCCGCGCGACCACCTCCGGCGACCCGGCCGAATGTGCCGACCTGGGGGCCGAACTGGCCGCCGACATGCTGGGCCAGGGTGCCCAGCAGCTGATCGACGCGGCGCACGGATGAAGGCCCCCGCCCCGGCGAGCCTGCTGGCGGCGGTCCTCGCGGCGTTGCTGTGGCTGGGAATCGGCACCGTGCAGCGGGTCCGGGCGGGAGCGGACCTCGGGACCGCGATTGTCGCGGAACTGCCGCTGACCCTGGTGGTCTTCGTGATCGCGCTGGTCTGGGCGAACCTGCGGCGGCGGCGCTGAGGATGCGGCGGCTCGCCGTGATCCACACCGGCGGCACCATCGCCAGCCGCCCCAATCCGCACGGGCCGGGCGTCACGCCGCAGACGGCCCCCAGCGTGCCGGGGCTGCCGGGGGTGGTTGTCACCGATTACCAGCCCTTCAACCTGCCCAGCCCGCACGTCACGCCCGCGCACATGCTGCTGCTCGCGCACCTGATCGAGCAGCTCGCGCCGGGGCAGGACGGCATCGTGGTCACGCACGGCACCGACACGCTGGAGGAAACGGCCTTTTTGCTGCACCTCACGCTCGCCACCCGCACGCCCGTCGTGCTGACCGGCAGCATGCGCCACGCCGAGGAGGCCTCCTGGGACGGCCCCGGCAACCTGCTCGACGCCGCGCAGGTCGCGCTGCACGGGCAGTCGCGGGGACGCGGGCCGCTCGCGGTGTTCGGCGGTGACATCTTCGACGCCCGCACCGTGACCAAGGTCCACACGACCGCCGTGGACGCCTTCGGCGGCTATCCCGGCCCCATCGGGCGGATTGACCGGACAGGCACGGGGCCGCTGGGAGAAGGGGCGCACCTGCGCTACTTCGCCATGCCGGAAGCGCGGCCCGTGTACGCTCCTGCTGCCCTCACCGCCCACGTCGAGATTCTGTATGCCTACGCGGGCTGGCAGGGCGAGGGCTACGCGGAGGCCGACGCGCGCTCGGACGGCCTGGTGATCGCGGCGCTGGGCACCGGCAACCTCCCCGCCGAACTGCTGCCCCTGATCGCCCGCAGCGCCGCGGCCGGGAAACCCGTGGTGATCGCCACCCGCACCCACGCCGGCCCCGTCATCCCGGTCTACGGCTACGCGGGCGGCGGCGCGACCCTGGTGGAGGCCGGGGCCATTCCCGCCAGCTTCCTGAACGCCCACAAGGCCCGCCTGCTGCTGATGGTCCTCCTCAGCCTGGGCCGGGATCTGTCCGAGATTCGCCGGGTGTTTGAGGAGGGGGCGTTCTAGGGAGGGGTTAGGGATGAGGGGTTAGGTGTTAGGGACAGGAAGCGGTCTGCTCAGGCCTCTGCCTCCTTTCCTAACTCCTACTCCCTCACCCCTAACGCCTTCCTCCGCCTCAGGAACCACACTGCCGCCGCCACGACCACCACCGCCAGGATGACCTTGGAGGCGGGGGCGACGTACTGCTCGACCTGCTCGTAATTCTCGCCCAGCAGGTACCCCGCCCCGGCCAGGGCGCTGGCCCACAGGCCCGAGCCGATGGCGCTGTAGAGCAGGAATTTCGGCAGGGGCATCTCGCTCATGCCCGCCGGGAGGCTCAGCAGGCTGCGGATGCCGGGAACCAGCCGCCCGAACAGCACCGCGCCCGCCCCGTGGCGGTCGAACCAGGCGTCGGCCTTGCGGATGTCCTGGCCGTTCAGCGTGAGCCAGCGGCCATAGCGGTCGGCCCACCCCACCAGCCGCTCCTCACCAAAGGCCCGCCCGATGTAGTAGAGCGGCAGGGTGCCCAGGACACTGCCCAGCGTGCCCACCGCGATCACCAGCGGCAGGCTCATGTCGCCGCGCGAGGCCGCAAAACCCGCCGAGGGCATGATCAGCTCGCTGGGAATCGGTGGAAAGAGGTTTTCCACAATCATCAGCAGCAGGATGCCCAGGTAGCCCAGGCTGTCCATCAGATTCTGCACCCAGTCGACCATGCGTGCAGCCTAGCGGCTGGGGCCAGGGCAAGGCGTCCTCCCAAAGTCGTCTGAAGGCCGCCCGCCCTACACTGCCCCCATGACGCCTCCTCCCCCCCTGCGTGCCCTGATCTTCGACTTCGACGGCACCATCCTCGACACCGAGACGCGCGAGTTTCACCACTGGCAGGCCCTGTACCGCGAACACGGGCGCGAACTGGCGCTCGCGGACTGGCAGCGCGGCATCGGCACCTGGGACGCCTTTGACCCCTGGGCCGGGCTGCCGGACCATGTTCGGGCTGACCGCGGGCGCGTCCACGCGGGGCTGCACGAGCGCATTCTGGCCGACATCGCGGGGCAGGACCTGCGGCCCGGCGTGCGGGCGGTGCTGGAGGCGGCGCGGGCGACCGGGCTGCGCCTGGCCCTGGCGACCAGCAGCGACCGGGCCTGGGTCACGCGCTGGATGGCCCAGCATGACCTCCTCGACCTCTTCGAGGTGATGGCGACCCGCGACGACGTGCGCCGCGTGAAGCCCGACCCCGAACTCTATGCCCTGGTCGCCGACCGCCTGGGCCTGCGCCCGGCCGAGTGCCTCGCGGTCGAGGACAGCCTCAACGGGGCCACCGCCGCCCTCGCCGCGGGTCTGCGGCTGGTGGTGGTGCCCAACGACGTGACCCGCACGCAACCCTTCCCCCCCACGTGGCCGCGTCTGGAGGAGGGGTTTGCGGGCGGGCTGGCGGAGCTGCTGCGGGTGGCCGGGGAGGCATAAGAGAAGCGCGCGCCGGAGCAGTAATGCCCTGGCGCGCGCTTCTGGGAGGGGGTGGGTTAGAGCTTGAGCAGCGTGCCGAGCTTGCCGTCGTCGCTCAGGCCGTCGGGGAAGAACCCGCCCTTGGTGGCCGCGCCGGTGGTGTCCAGCAGCACGATGTTGGCGACCTGGCGCGGCGTGCGGCCGAAGGCGATGCCGTTGGCGTCGGTCGGGACGATGTTGGCGCTGTTGCCCATGTTGCTGATGCCCTGGTCGTCGTCGGTGGGGCCGTCCACCTTGTCGCGCAGATCGCTGATGGCCTGCACGACGGCCTCGACCGTCAGGCCCGCAGCGGCCTGCTCACCGCGGCGGCGGTAGAGCTGCGTGCGGATCGAGCCGGCGTGGTAGGCCTCGACGGCCAGGATGCCCGCGGCGTTGTCCAGGTTGCCGCCCGCTTTCTGGTCGTCGATGAAGCGCGCGGCCCCCTTATAGGCCGTGACACCCACGTCCTCGAAGATGAAGGCCCCATGCAGGAAGAACAGCTCGCCCGCGAAGGGGTTGAAGCCGGTGATCTTCCCGCCTGAGGCGAGGTTGCCCGCCGCCGCGAAGGAGCCGCTCAGGTCCAGACGCGGCTGGGCCACGGGGGCCGCGCCAGCCGCCGTGAGTACCGCACGAATCGCCTTGACGTGCGCCTTCTCGTCGTCGGCGATCTCATTCGCCATCGCCAGCATGTCGCCGGTCAAGCCCGCCACCGGGGCGCTGCCATTGAAGCCGCTGGGCAGGATGACCCTGGCGCTGCTTCCGCCGACGGCATCCAGCTCGCCCAGACGGCCGGTGGCCGCGAGGTAGAACGCGGCTTCCAGGTACTCCAGGTTCAGCGCGAAGTTGAAGATGGCGGCGTCGAGGCCATTGTCCTGGTTGGGCGTCTGGGCGATGACGTTGGTGCAGCCCGACAGCACGGCCCCGGCCCCCATCAGACCTGCCATGCCCAGGAACTTGCGGCGCGTGCTCATACCCTGCGTGTCGTTGCTCATGCGTGGAACCTCCGGAAACGAGAAGGAAGGAACGGGACGGACGGTGAAGCCCGGACCGGGTCACCCGGGGACAGACCCCTGGGGACAAACCAGTCACGCGGGGGCTGCGGGAGCCGCCTCAGCGTCGCTTCAACCTGCCCTTATGCGCGCTCGCCCCATTCGGATCACCACCGGAGCCGCTTTTGCCCAAGCATGAAGCTGAGATGAATCCTCCTGATGAAGGGATGAGAAAACCGGAGAGGGGTAGGGCCTCTCCGGACGGGGAAAAAGCCGGTCCTCAGGTGTCGGGATAGACCTTCAATTCGGTGACGTGTGCCCGGTCGGGGCGGGTCAGGGCGTGGGCCACGCTCTTGGCAAGGCCGCGCGGGTCGATCAGGGCGTCCCAGCTCATCCCCGCCTCCCGGTTTCTGGGCGTATCGATGGCCCCCATGGGGTACAGCACACAGCCGCGCACCCCCTGCGCCTTCAGCTCGTCGTGCAGGCTGAGGATGTAGGCGGCCACAGCGGCCTTGCTGGCCGTGTACAGCGCTGCGTGGGGACCACTGAGCCGGGCCGCCGACCCCGAGCTGACCCCCATGATCAGCCCGTCTTTCTGCTCCAGCATGTGGGGCAAGACGCCCTGCACGGCGTGGAAGAGGGTCAGCATGTTCTCGTCGAACATGGTGCGCAGGTCCTCATCCGTCGCCTGTTGCGCGTCCTGGGTGGCAAATGCCCCCACGGTATGCACCAGCGCGTCCACCTGCACCTTCCGCAGCGCGGTCACACTGGCGGGGTCCCGTAGGTCGAGGTCCAGCACCTCGGTGGCGGGAAAGCGGTCGGCGGCGCGCTCCAGTGCCTCACCGCGGCCCACCAGCACGAGCTGTGCGCCCGCGTCTTCCAGTTCCTGGGCCACCGCGGTCGCCAGCGCGCCGCCCGCCCCCGTGAGCATGATTGTCGAGGAGCTGAGGTTCGCCATACCCACAGCCTAACGGCCCGGCGCGTTCAGGCATCCTTAAGAGGCTGGAGAGGCGCGCGGGCCGGGCTATGCTGGGTGTCCGTTCCTGTCTTTCCGCCTCTCTTCCTGCCGGAGGTGACATGGCCAGCGTTGTCGTGTTCGACGTGATCGAGACCCTGCTCGACCTGGGGTCACTCGACCCGCTCTTCGGGGACCTGTTCGGTGATCCGGCCACCCGGCAGGTCTGGTTCGAGCAGACGCTACAAAACGCCCTGGTGTCCACGGTGGTGGGCGACTACCAGAACTTCGAGGTGCTGGGTCTGAGCGCCCTGACCATGCTGGCCGAGAAGCGCGGCACCTCGGTCTCGGCTGCCGGCCGCCTGCGGCTGGAAAAGGCCCTGCTGGAACTGCCCGCCCACCCCGACGCGGTCCCGGCCCTGGAGCGCCTGCGTGAGGCGGGCTACCGGCTGGCGACCCTGACCAATTCGCTGGGCATGGCGAGCGAGGTGGAACTGCGCTTTGCCGGCCTGCGAGACTTCTTCGAGCAGGCGCTGTCGGCCGACGACGTGAAGCGGCTCAAGCCCGCCCGCGAGCCGTACCTGTATGCCGCCCGGCAGTTGCAGGTCAGTCCTGCCCGGATGTGGCTGGTCGCTGCCCACGCCTGGGACGTGACGGGTGCCGCGGCGGCTAGCTGCAAGACCGCTTTTGTCGGGCGGCCGGGCAAGGTCCTGAACCCGGCCGCCCCCAGGCCCGACGTGACCGGCGAGAACCTGCGCGACATCGCCGAGGGCATCCTCGCCGTCGAAGCCCTCGCCTGAGAGGAGAACCCCATGAAAGCAAGTCTGCGGACGAAGCGGTTGCTGGAGGTCTTTTCCGTCATCCTGATCGGTGACGGCCTGATCTCTGTGGTGCGCCCGGTGGGGCACAGCCTGATGTGGTGGATGCCGGTTCCCGGCGTGCGGCAACTGATGGAATGGTGCGCCGAGCGGCCCGGCATCACGCGCCTGCTGGGCCTCACGCAACTGGGGGTCGGCCTCTGGCTCGATGCCCGGCTGTACGCCTCGCCCCCCACGCGGGAGGCGGGCGCACCCGGCCGGGCAGGCTAGGGCGGCGCTCCGTTGCGTTGCCGCATGTTTCATACGGATTCCGTCCAATTCCTGAACAGTCGGGAGGGCACTGCCTGTTCATGCATCTCCCGAAATCCGCCCTTGTTCCTTCTCCCTCTGGTCGGATTTCCGGGTGTTTTCAACACCCTTCAATCGGAATCCGTATCAGGCGTCCACTCCACTGCGCGCCGCCCTTTTTGCCCTTCTCGCTTCGCTCGGAAAGGTTGCCAAAAAGCGGCAACCTTTCTGCGCCCCGCCCTAGGAACGGCTCAGGCGGAGGCCCCGGCCCGCGCCGTTTCCCCATACGCCGCCGCCCGCACGGCCTCCCACTCGCCCGCACCCAGCACGAAGGGCTGCTGCTGGAGGTCAGTCGTGACCTGCGGCCCTTCCGGGGCCAGGAACACGTCCACCTCCGTGCGGATGCCGAAGCCCTTCTCGCGCGGGTAGGTGCCGGGTTCGACCGTCACGGCCAGGCCGGGCGTGAGGGTGCGCGTGTCGTGCGTCTCGTAGTCGTCGAGGTTCGCGCCCGAGCCGTGAATCTGCACCCCCAGGTCATGGCCGGTGCGGTGCAGGAAATGCCGTCCCCACTGCTCACCCATCGCGTCCCGCGCGGCCCGGTCGCCCTCCCAGCCCTGCACGTGCCCCCAGCCTTCCGCCGCGTACCGCTCACGCAGCAGTGTCAGCGCGGCGTCCCGCGCCCCGCGTACCGCTTCCCACGCTTCCCGGTACTCGTTGCCCGGCTCGCCCGCGTACCCCACCCAGGTCACGTCCGCGAAGGGTCGGCCCGCCTCCTGCGCCCACAGGTCGATCAGCACGCACTCGCCCCTTTGCAAGGTCGCGTTCTTCTCCCCCTCGGGCTGGTAATGCGGGTCGGCGGCGTTCGCGCCGAAGCTCACGTTGACCGGGTGGCCGCTGCTCATCCCGGCGTCCGCAATCGCCCGCTCAATCACGGCCTGCGCGTCCAGTTCCGTGACCGGCTCGCCCGCACGCAGCCGCTCGTGGATCAGGCGGAAGGCGTCGTCCTTCGCCCGCATCAGCACGGCCGCCGCCCGCCGGTGGGCCGCCAGGTCTTCCGGCGACCACACCAGGAAGGACTGGAGCAGGTCGGCGCTGCTCACCACCTCCGCGCCCGCCGCCCGGACCCGCTCCAGCGTGCCCGCGTCCACCCGGCTCACGTAGGGCACGGCCCCGTGCGGGCTGTACTCCATCGCCACGGTCCTCCCGGCGACCACCTCGCGCAGCGCCGCCTCCAGCTCTGCGTGTGAGCCGAAGGGCCGCCTTTCCATGTCCCAGTCCTGCGTCAGCGTGGCCCAGGTGCCCCCTTCGATGTGGTTGTGCAGCAGCGCGGCCTGCCCCTCGCGCGGCACCCACACGAAAAAGCGCCGCGTCAGGTGCGCCCCAGCAGGCAGCCCCAGCACGGTGCGGGCGTGGGGGTTGAGGCCCTGGAAGTCGTAGAGCAGCCAGCCGTCCACGCTGCCGGGCAGGGCCGCTGTGTCTCGCAGGGCATCACGCATGAGTGCGATGGGATTGTGGGAAGTGGGGGTCATGGGGGCAGGGTAACAGGGCAGAAGGCAGAAGGCAGAAGGCAGAAGGCAGAAGGCAGAAGGCAGAAGGCAGAAGGCAGAAGGCAGAAGGCAGAAGGCAGAAGGCAGACCGTGAAAGCCTTCACGACCTCCACTGACCACTCACCACATCCCACTTACCCCTAACGCCTAACCCCTCCCCCCCAACTCCTCCCGCAATGCTGCAATGTCTCCCCGCAGTTCCCGCAGTTCGCGGCGCAGTACCTCATTGTTCACCTCGTCCTCGGCGGGTTCGCGTTCCTGGTCGCTGCCGACAAAGAGGCTGGCAAGGGCGGCGGTGATGTAGCCGAAGACCGAGAAGCCGTACAGCCCCAGCAGAAAGGACAGCACCTGCCCCTCACCGGTGCGGGGCCAGTATTCCGGCCCCAGGCTGGTGAGCAGCATCCCGGTCCAGTACAGCCAGCCGCCGTAGGTACGGGGTGCGCCCATCTGCCCGGCCTCGAAGGACGCCATGCCCGCCGCCCCCGCAAGTGCCACCAGCCCGGTCGCCCCCAGCACGAAGCCGAGCTGGCGGCGGCGCAGGGTGCGTTGCAGCGTTCGCAGGCCCCGGTTCAGTCCGGTCAGGATGCGCAGCAGGTTCAGGCCGCGCGTCATGCGCAGCACCCGCAGGGCACGCAGCCCCCGGAAGGCCCGAAGTACTCGCAGGGCGGGCAGCAGCAGGCTCAGGGCCGTCAGCCAGTTGCGGCGCAGGTAGGCGAGCTTGTGGGGGGCCAGGGAAAAGGACAGCAGGAAATCCAGAATGAAAATGCCCCAGATCACGTTGCTCAGCGACTGGAGAAAGGGTGAGAGGCCCAGCGTCAGGTCCAGCACCAGCAGCGCCAGCCACACGAAACTCAGCACCGTCATGGGCCGGTCGAGCAGTTCGTCCAGGTGCCGCAGCGTGGTGAGCCGGGCGGCGTGCAGCTCGTCCGCCTGGGGAGGGGGTGGGGGAGGGGCAGAGGGCATGGCCCAGGGTACGGTTGCCCCCCGCCCCTCACCCTAGACTCGCCGCATGGCCCCTCCCCGCCTCCCCAGTCCCCGCTTTCTCAGGCCCGGCCCCCGCAGTCCCGACCTCCAGAGCTTCATGCAGCTGCTGGAGGAACGCGGCGAGCTGGTGCGCGTGTCCTTTCCAGTGGACCGCGACCTGGAAATCACCGAGATTGCCGACCGTCTGGTCAAGCAGGGCGGGCCGGCGGTGCTGTTCGAGAACGTGAAAGGCAGCGACTTCCCTCTGGTGATCGGCCTGATGGGCACGCGCGAGCGCACCGCCCTGGCCCTGGGGGTGCAGGACCTCGACGACCTCGCCGCGAAGGTGCGGCACCTGATCGACCTGAAGGGCAGCGGGGGCCTGGGCGGGCTGCTGGGCAACGTGGGCAAGCTGCGCGACGTCTTGCACCTGCCGCCCCGCCGCGTCCGCTCCGGCCCGGCGCAGGAGGTCATCTGGACCGGCGACGAGGTGGATCTGGGGCGGCTGCCCATCCTGAACTGCTGGCCGCTCGACGGCGGGCCGTTCGTCACCCTGCCCCTCGTCATCACCCGCGACCCCGAGACCGGCGAGCGCAACATGGGCATGTACCGCATGCAGGTGATGGGCCGGAACGTCACCGGGATGCACTGGCAGCGCCACAAGACCGGCACGAAGCATCTGGAAAAGGCGCGGCGGCTGGGTCAGCGGCTGGAGGTGGCCGTCGCCCTGGGCGGCGACCCGGCCCTGATTTACGCCGCGACCGCCCCCCTCCCGCCCATCCCCGGCCTCGACGAGTTCGCCCTGGCGGGGTACCTGCGCGGCCAGCGCTCGCCCGTGATGAAGGGCGTTACCGTGGACCTCGACGTGCCTGCCAACGCCGAGTTCATCCTCGAAGGCTACGTGGACCCCCAGGAAGACTGGGCGGTGGAAGGTCCCTTCGGCGACCACACCGGCTTCTACACCCTGCCCGACCTCTACCCGCGCTTTCATGTCACGGCGATCACCATGCGCCGTCAGCCCGTCTACCCCGCCACCATCGTGGGCCGCCCACCGATGGAGGATGCCTACCTGATCGAGGCCAGCGAGCGTCTCTTCCTGCCTGCCGCGCAGATGATCCTGCCGGAAATCGTGGACTACCACATGCCGCCCGCCGGGGTCGCCCATAACCTCGTGGTCGTCAGCATCAAGAAGAGTTACCCCGGCCACGCCTACAAGGTCGCGAACGGCCTTTTCGGCCTGGGCCAGATGATGTTCGCCAAGGTGATCGTGGTCGTCGACGAGGACGTGCGGGTCAACGACTTTGCGGCCGTCTGGCGGGAGGTGGCGGCCAGGGCCGTGCCGGGCCGCGACACCCTGACCACCCGTGGCCCCATCGACGTGCTGGACCACTCCAGCCGGGGTTGGGGCTACGGCGGCAAGCTGATCATCGACGCCACCACCAAACTTCCCGAGGAGGTCGGCAGCGCCGCCAGCAGCCGCGAGGCCCAGGGGCAGGAGGTGGCCCCGGAACCCGTCTTCACCCCCCGCGTCGCCCCCGACCTCCCCGACTTCGAGGGTGTCCTCGCCCAGCGCCAGACCCCCGACGGCTTCTGGTATGTGGCGCTGCATAAGACCCACCCCGTTCAGGCGCAGGCCCTGGCAGAAAGCTTTGCTGCCCACCCTGCCGCCGCCGGCATCCGCCATCTCCTGATCGCCGACGAGCAGACCGACGTGCAAAGCGAACAGGACGTGTGGTGGACCATCCTCAACAACATCGACCCCGAGCGTGATGTGCATTCCCTCTCCACGCCGGGCGGCGGCTTCCTCGCCTGGGACGGCGCACGCAAACTCCCCGAGGAGGGCTTCGTCCGCGAGTGGCCCCCCAAGATCGAGATGACTCCCGAGGTCCAGCGCCGTGTGGACGCCCGCTGGCACCTGTACGGCCTGCCCGAGCAGGAGGGCGAGAAGTCGCGCTGAGACGCGCTTTTCCTGAGACTTCCTTCACCCCGGTGCGCCGCTCGCACGGGGTGTTGACATATCTGGGGCGGTGCCGTATATTTCTCTTCGCCCGAGAAAAAGGGCGAGGCGGAAAAGCTCGCAAGAGACCCGCCGGGACGCATGACAAGCTGGTGCAAGTGACGATGACAGGGCCACCTGACAGGGTGGTACGAGCGGAAGTCCTTAGGGATTTCTCCAGACTCGTGAAGAGCCGCGAGGCTCAACAGACACCAGGCTTAGGCTTGGGGTGAACACTAATCAACGAACGGTCCGCTCGCGGACCGTTGCTTGAGCCATTTTATGGAGAGTTTGATCCTGGCTCAGGGTGAACGCTGGCGGCGTGCTTAAGACATGCAAGTCGAACGCAGTCTTCGGACTGAGTGGCGCACGGGTGAGTAACACGTAACTGACCT
>NZ_BAABRP010000017.1 GCF_039545055.1 Deinococcus carri | reverse complement strand
CCCTGACCGCACGGGGCAACGTGAGCATGGTCATCACCGATAAAGCCGTCTTCGAGTTCCTGGACGGCCAACTCACCCTCACCGAACTGCTGCCCGGCACCACCCTGGAGGAGGTCCGCGCCACCACTGGTGCACGCTTTAAGGAACGGCTGAAGGAAGTCCCGGTCGGCTGAGGCTCAAGCCTCCAGGGTCCGGGCCAGCCAGTTCGCAACGTCCAGAATGGCGGCGGGGGACAGGGTGTGCCCGCCCTCCCACCAGCGCAGTTCTTTCGGTTCCCGCGCCGCCGCGAAGAGCCGCTCGGCCTGCTCCGGGCGAATCACCGGGTCATACCGGCCATTCACCATCAGTAGGGGCCGGCCGGCCAGTTGGCGCACCGCCCGCAGGGGGTCCGCGATGGGGCGCGCCAGGGCCGTCAACACCGGGTGCTGGGGGAGGTCGCCCCCCGCCGCCAACACCACCGCCCGGATTTCGGGCTGCCGCGCGGCCAGCATCAGCGTGAGGAACGACCCCAGCGAGTACCCCACGGCCCCCACGCGCGACCCGTCCACCACCGCGTGCGCGCGCAGGTACGCTGTGGCCGCCTCCGCCTCCTGCAGGGCGAGCCGCCACAGCCGCACCGCCTCCAGCGGCTGGCGCAGGGACTGGAGGTCGTGCGGATTGCCCCGCGTGCCGTGCTGCGGCAGGTCCGGGGCGAGCGACGCCACCCCCTGCCGCAGCAGCGCCTGCCCCACCGTCTCGGCCATCACCGCGCCCCGCGAGGAGAAGCCGTGCAGCAGCAGCGCGGCAGGCGCGCGGGCCACTCCCTGCGGAACCTGGAGGATGGCGGGAAACGTCCCGCTTCTCACCCGCAGTTCGAGGTGAAGGCGGGTGCCGCCCGAAACGGGCTGTTCTTCCAGAATCCGGGGCGTGGGCGGCCGCATGGGGGGAGAGTACGGTTCACCGCTGCCCCCCTTCGTGATGCCACTCCCGAACGGGAGCGCTCAGGACCGGTCTGGCAGAATCAGCGGGTCTTCCCGCAGGCCCTCCTCGGTCACGCCGGGAGCCAGGACGCCGTACAGCAGCAGGCTGAAGCGGTCCTGCCAGTCGCGCAGCACCTCGCGCTGGTCGCGGTGGCCGCCGTGCAGCAGGGCCAGCAGGCAGGCGTCCACCAGCAGGGCGCTCAGCAGGTGGGTGTCCACGCCGCCGCGCAGGGTCCCCCGGTCACGCATGGCCAGCAGCACGGGTTCGACCAGCGCCACCAGCGTCAGTGCCGTGCGGACATCCTCGCTGCTGCCCTGCCGCGCCCCCAGCACCGCGTGCCCCACCGCGCCGACCAGATGGCGGTAGCGCACGCCCAGGTCGGCCATGCGGGCCGTGACGTGCCCCCAGACCGCCTGGGGTGCCGCGCCCGCGTGCAGGCGGCGCACGGCCTCATCGTGAGTGTCGCGTACGGTGCGCTCGAAGTGGGCGAGCAGCATATGCACCTTGCTGGGGTAGTAGCGGTAGAGGTTGGTGCGGCTGACGAACGCGGCGCGGGCGATTTCCTGCGCGCTGGTGCCCTCCAGACCGCGGCGCGCGAACAACTCGAAAGCCGCGCGGGCGATGCGTTCACGCCGGGCGTCATCCTGTTCCCCACGGTCCACCTTCACGCCCCCAGGGTAGCGCCAGGCCACCGCTTCTCCCAGTCCCCTTTCTCACGGTTGGGCCATGAACCGGGTCAGCCCAGCGGCACCCAGGTCCAGCCGCCCACGTCGTACCGCCCCGCCTTCAGGGCCGCCCGCCGCGCCCCCAGATTCTCGCCGTGGACGGTGCCCAGCAGCACCCGCCCCTCTTCGGGCAGCGCCCGTGCCAGCAACGTGCTGAGGTGTGCGCCGAGGCCCTGGCCGCGCGCCCGCGGCGTCAGCAGCAGTTCCTGAACGACGTAGGCGGGCAGGCCCAGTTTCGTTTCGGCCAGCGCCCCGGCGTACCCGCTCCACTCGCCCTGCCACAGCACGTCGAACATGGTGCCCTCGTCCATGACCTCTTGCAGGTCCTCCTCGCTCAGCAGGCGGGCCTGCCGGGTATGGTCGGGGTGGGCCGCGTCCAGGGCGGCATAGGCCCGCGCCGCCTCGGCGTGGCGGGAGGTGTCGCGGGTGGGCGCGAGGGTCAGCCCTTCGGGCACCTGTCCCGCCCGCAACTCCGTCAGGGGCGCGGCCAGCACCCGCATGTCGGGCCGGGCACCGGGCAGCCGCGCGGGCCAGCCGTCCAGCGGTTCGGCGCTCCACAGCCGCAGGCGTGGTGGGTGGAAGGCTCCATAGGCCACCTCCGCGGCGTCCTTCAGGGCGGGCACATCTGCCGGAACGAGGGGCCGCGAGGTCACGCTCACGTCCACGAAGGGCCGGGTGGGGTCGAGCCGCTCAAACCGGATGGAGAGCATCGCCCGGAGGTCAGGCCGCACCTCCACCCAGCGGTTCAGAAAGGCTTCCGGCGGCTGCCCCACGTCCAGGAACTCCGCCCGCCCCGCGGCCAGGTCGAGGTCCGTAGCGAGTTGCAGGTCGAAGGCGTGTTCCTCCGCGAGCAGGTCCAGGCGAGCTGTATCGTCCACCCACAGCCGGGTGAGGGGATGCTGCGCGGCGAGCGAGCAGGCAGCCAGGTCGCGGGCGGTGGGCAGGGTCAGGTGGGTCACTACCCCGAACGTAGCAGGACGTGAAGCGACTGGGGAATACGCCGGGTGGCGGGGCGCAGGCCCTCAGCCCCCGGCATTCGGCCGGGGAATCACCGAGATGTTGCCGGAGCGTTCGAGGATGGCGTACTTGATCTGGTCGAGGCGCTCCAGGCCCTGCAACTCCCGCGCGGCATTCAGAATGTCCGACTCATCGATGCGGAGCTGCTCCATCCGCTCCTTGATGGGCTGACCGTTTTCCAGAATCAGGACGGGAACGCTGTCTATCAGCCGCTCGACGCGGGGCGAACGCTGTTTCCACAGCGAGAGGGAGATGTCCAGCCCGACCAGGGTGACGATCGCCAGCACCGCCTGGGTGATCGAGAAGTCGTCCCCGATCATGGCCTGCTGCGTCACCTCACTGATGATCAGGAGCAGCACGAAGTCGAAGGTGGTGATCTGGGTCAGCGTCCGCTTTCCGGCGACCCGGAAAATCAGCAGCAGAAATAGGTAAATGGCGGCAGAACGTAAAACGGCGTCCATCGGGGCCTCCAGCCGGGGAAGTGTGGTGAGGGGGAGGGGTCGTGAGGGGAAGTGTGCTGAGGAGCAGCGTGGTAAGGGGAAAGCCGCGCTCAGGGGTAGATGAAGGTCGAAAACCCGGCTCCCTGCGCCGCTCCGGTAGGTTCCATAAGGCCCAGCGACCCGTTCAGGCGGCCGATCGCCTCGGTTTCCAGCTCGAACACGAGATCGCCCGACTGCGTGCCCTGCCGCACGTTGAAGGTGTAGATCAGGCGCGGGCCGTCGAGCTGGACCGAGTCGGGTTCGGGAATGACCTTCTGGATGACCATGTGTTGCAGGTAGTCGCGGCTCAGCCAGACCTGCACCTGTCCCTCCCGCACCGCCTCCGGGCGGAAGGTCAGCCGCAGTTCGGCGGGGGCCATGTACCGCGCAAAGCGGTTGTACTCGGCTTCCAGCCGACCATCCGGCGTCCTGGCCTCGCCCGTACTCAGGGGGCCGGAGCCGAACAGCCCCAGCAGGGCCGCCAGGACGACGAGCAGCATCACCGCCCAGCCGATCTTCTCCCCCCGGATTTCCCGGCGGTGAAAGTCCAGGTCCTGGCTCAGCTCCAGGTCGCCTATGCGTGACGGCCCGCTCAAATGGGGCCTGCCTCAGTCCAGCGGTTGCTCATGCCCTGACAGTACGCGAGGACACACTCAGCGGGAGTGAAGAACTTCTTCAGCAAGTGGCACGACAGACGGGGAGGCCGCAGCACTCTGGCTCCGGCCTCCCCGTGGATATGTTTCGCCGCGTCATACGGGATTGCTCTGATTCCCGGACATCTGGGAAAGCGCCAGATGTTCCCGCCCGCCCTAAAAGCGTGTCCAGAGGCGGCTCTGGACACTGGGCGGTTCCATCGCCGCAATCCCGTCCTTTTTGCTGCTCGCTCTGCTGCGCAGCTTTGCAAGTCCGCTCGGTCGATTCCAAGGAATCAACGCAATTTGGTATCAGCGTTCGTAGAAGGGCGGCGGCTCCAGCCCCAGCGCGCGCAGGTACACGTAGCCCTGCCCCCGGTGGTGAATCTCGTTGTCGATGTTGTAGATGGCGGCGGCCCAGCCACTCATCTCGCCCCAGGGGAGCGTGTGCGTCTGCGGAAAGAAGGCCACGTCCACCTGCGGCAACTCCGCCTCGATGCGGGCGGTCAGGTCGTCCCAGCGCGCCAGCAGTTCGGCGCGGTCCTGCGAGACCCCCTCGCGCCAGTCGGGCATGGGCCAGTCGCCGGTCAGCAACCCCGTCAGGGTCAATTCGCTGACCTGCTGGATTTCCCAGGCCAGGACGCCGAAGGGTCGCATGCCGCCCACACTGAAGCTGAACAGCTGGTCTTCAGGAAACGCCTCGATCACGCGGCGGGTCAGGCGGCGATTGCCCTGCCAGTACTCCAGAAACTGGGCGGGCGAGACGATAACGGGGGAATCAACAGCGGGCGTATTCTGCATCTTGACCTCCGCCCACAGCGTAACTGGAATTCCCGTCAGGACCTGTCGTCCGGAGCAGCCGCCTGAGCGTGGCATGCTGGGGCCATGTACGACCCCTCCATGCGGGTGCTGACCGTACTGGAACTCCTCCAGGCCCACGAGCGGGTGACGGGCGCGGAGCTGGCGCGGCGGCTGGAGGTCAGCCCGCGCACGGTGCAGCGCTACATTGCCCGCTTGCAGGACCTGGGGATTCCGGTGGAGTCCACGCGGGGGGTCGGGGGCGCGTACCGCCTGAAACCGGGCTTCCGCCTGCCCCCGCTGATGTTCGGGGAGGAGGAGGCGCTGGCGCTCGCGCTGGGCCTGCACGCCCTGCATCACCTGGGCCTGACGGCGCTGGCCCCAGCGGTGGCGGGCGCGAGCGCCAAGCTCAGCCGCACCCTGCCCCACGCGCTGCGCGAGCGGATGCGGACGCTGGAGGAAACCGTGCAACTCGACGCCTTTCCCTGGACCGTCCCGATCGGCGCGGAGGTGCTGTCGGCGCTGCTGGCGGCCATGCACGCCGGGCGCGCGGTGGCCTTTGCCTACCGCTCGCACGCGGGCGAGGACACCCAGCGGGAGGTGGAGGTCTACGGCGTCGTTCACCTGGATGGCCGCTGGTACGCGGTGGGCCGCTGCCTGACGCGGGCCGCGCTGCGGACCTTCCGGCTGGACCGGATCGCCGCCCCGGCGCTGCTGCCCCGCACCTTCACCCGCCCCGACGACTTCGACGCGCGGGCCTACCTGCGTTCGACCCTGCCGTTCGTCCACGCACCCTTCGAGGTGGAGGTGTGGCTGGACCTGCCCCTGGAGGCTGCCGCCCCCCACTTTGCCCCCTGGCGGGTGGCCCTGGAACCGGACGCGGGGCGTGGGGGCACCTGGCTGCGCTGCCAACGCGAGGCGCTGGAACCCTTCGCCACGCTGCTGCTGCGCCTGGACTGCCCCTTCACCGTCCACCGGCCCCCCGAACTGCGGGAGGTGTTCGGCCGGCTGGCCGACCGGGCACAGGCGGCGCGGCTGGCTCCCTGAACTGGCCCGCGAAGCTGTGATGCTCCGGATAACCGGCAGGCCGCACCCGCCCTCCCCCACAGGGCAACCCCAAAGTCGCGGTGGTTGCACAGCCTCGCTCGACCCCTCTGCAAGTAACTCAACCCCTCCAGCCCTTCGGGCCACCTCTGCTTCGCAGCTTTACAAGTCCCCTCAAAGGGAGGCAACAGATTTGGCTTTCTAGAGGCCAGACAGCGCCCCTGGCTCCCCTTGAGGGGAGCTGTCAGCAAAGCTGACTGAGGGGTTGACCGGGGCAGGCATACCTAGAACCGGATTTTGCGCTTGCTCTGCCCTCCCCCATTCCCCCACCCCTGGGGCCGGAAGCCCCGTGGTAGGCTCCCCGGTTGAGATGCTGCTTCTTTTTCTGGGTCGGTTCACCGTGCGGGGTGAGGCGTGACGGTCGTCTGCGCGCTGCTGTCGTGGTTCCTGGTGGGCCTGTTCATTCGCGCCAGCAAGGCCTGCGGCTGGGGGCAGCCGGTCCGCAAGGACGGTCCGCAGACGCACCTGAAAAAGGAGGGCACGCCCACGGCAGGCGGCGTGGCCTTTGTGCTGGCGCTGGCGCTGGTGTTCTTCCCGCTGTACTTCACCGGGCACGCGGGCGGCGAGCGCGAACTGCTGATCATGCTCGCGGCGCTGGGGATGGGCATCATCGGTGGCATCGACGACCTGCTGAAAATCCGCTCGCGGATGCGCGGCGGCGGCAAGAAGGAACTGCTGGCCCGCGAGAAGTTCCCGCTGCAATTCCTGGTGGGCCTGGCCTTCGCGTACTTCGCCGCGCCGCTCGCCAGCCATGAACTGCTGCCCAGCCTGGGCCAGTGGCCCGACGTCATCCTGCTCACGCTGGTGATGGTGGGGGCCGCAAACGCCTTCAACTTCACCGATGGGGTGGACGGCCTGCTGGCGGGCGTGGCGATGATCGTGCTGCTGCCGCTGCTGGCCGTGTCGCCCGTCTCGGCGCTGCTGGTCGCCGCGCTGCTGGGCTTTCTGTGGTTCAACGCGCACCCCGCGCGGGTCTTTATGGGCGACATGGGCAGTCACGCCATCGGGGCGATTGCTGCCGGGGCCTACGTGCTCTATGCCGACGTGTGGCTGCTGCCCCTGGCCGCCATCATCCCGGTCGTGGCGGTGCTGAGCGTGGTGATTCAGGTCATCTCCTTCCGCCTGCGCGGCAAGCGCGTCTTCAAGATGAGTCCCATCCAGCACCACTTCGAGCTGAGCGGCTGGCCGGAAACCCACGTCTCCACCCGCTTCTGGGTGATCACGGCGGTGGCGACGGCGGCAGTGTGGTGGATTCTGGGGGGAAGGCCGTAGGGGAAGCAGGAAGCGGTGCGCGGTACGCGGGCAAGAACACTGCCTCCCGCGTACCGCGTACCGCTTCCCACCCTCTACACTTGCCCCCGTGACCCCGCCCCTCCCCGACCTTCCCGCCCTCCTGGCCCGGCGCGCGCACCTGTCCGCCGAGGGGACCACCGCCTTTCGCGCAGCGCACACGACCGAAACGGGCGGCGTGTTCGCGCTGGACCTGCTGGGCGACGCGGCGGTGCTGAGCCTGTACGCGGACCTGACGGCAGAGGAGGAGGCGCGGCTGGCGGCGGCGTGTGGGGCGCTGCCGGGGGTGGCTGGGGTGTACCTGAAACGCCGCCCGGTGGAGGCCCGGCACGCGGCGAACGTGGCGCGCGAGTGGCTGTCGCCGCCCGAGCCGGTGTGGGGCGAGGCGCGGCCCGAGGTCGTGGCGCTGGAGCGCGGCGTGCCCTTCCTGCTGCGGCCGGGCGCGGACCTGAGTACCGGGCTGTTCACCGATGCGCGGCTGCTGCGCGGCTGGGTGCGCGACCATGCCCCGGTGGGCGGGCGGGTGCTGAATACCTTCGCCTACACCTGCGGCTTCGGCCTGAACGCGGCGCTGGGCGGGGCGGAGGTCGTGAAGAACGTGGACCTCTCGCGCAAGGCGCTGGCCTGGGGGCAGGAGAACTACGCCCTCAGTGGCCTGCCTGCCCCCGACCCCGATTTCCTCTACGGCGACGTGTTCGAGTGGCTGCGGCGACTGGCCAAACGGGAGGACGCCTTCGACCTGGTGATTCTCGACCCCCCCAGCTTCGCGCGGGGCAAGTCGGGCGTGTGGCGGGCCGAGCGGGATTACGGGACGCTGGTCACGCTGGCCGCCGCCGTCACTGCGCCGGGGGGTCGCCTCCTCGCCGTGACGAACCACGCGGGCGTGACGGCCAGGACGTTCGAGCGGCTGGTCACGGCGGGGCTGGCGGAGGCCGGGCGGCCGGGTCGCCCCGGCGCTGGGCTGGGCGCGGGCGAGGACTACCCCGGTGCCACGCACCTCAAGGCGCAGGTGTGGGCGCTGGGTTAGCCGTCCCGATGCGGCGCGGGCACGAACGGCGAAGGCTCCCCGCCGATGAAGGTGCAGGCCACGTCACCCAGCGCCAGCTCCTCGCCCACGTCGCCATGAATGGCCGTGACCTGCCTCAGCACTACGTCCACGACCTCGCCCGCCTCGATGCGGCTCAGCTCCTCCGGGATCACGAAGGCGCTGACAGAAACGTTTCCCAGCACGAGGTGGACGAATTCGCTGGCGCTGGTCATGCCTCAGGATACCCGCTCTGTCCCTGTGGCCCACCTCACTTCGTTTTCTAAAGTGGGCGCTATGCTGGGGGCATGACGCAGACTTCAGGCTCTTCCGCAGCCGCCGAGCAGCAGCAGGTGCTGGTGCCCCTCACCACCCCGGAGGAGGTGGACACCTTCCTGGCGGAGTACCCGCTGGCGGCGGTGTTCAAGGCCGGAACCTGCCACAAGACCATGCAGGGCTTCGGCGTGCTGGAAACCTTCCTGCAAAAGCACGAGCTGCCGGTGGGCTTCATCCGCGTGGTGGACTGGCGGCCCGCCAGCAACCACGTGGCCGAGCTGACAGGCATCCAGCACCACAGCCCGCAGTTCATCCTGTTCCAGGAAGGCCAGCCGCGGTTCGAGGTGAACAACTGGGACATCACCCCCGAGGCCCTGGCCCCGGTGTTCGAGGCGCAGGTGCCGCGCCGCAGCGGCGAGGGCGCGGTCGCCACCGACGACAACGTGGAGCCGTACCGCCGCCTGATGCGGGCCTATCTGGACGGGCAACTGAGCGACTGGGCGTTTCAGGACCAGTACGTGACCCTGTTCCGTGACGATGCCAGCCTGCGCAGCCAGCGTGAGTTCGAGGCGCTCTCCCGCCTGTTCGGGGACCCGGACGCCTACCACGGCGGCCTGCACCAGCTCGGCACCCCCCAGGATCGCGGCGACCTCAAGGCCCGCGTGCAGGATCTGCTGAACGAACTGGGCTGAAGTCTGTTCCCACCTCTTCCCCGCCTGGGCCGCGTGCCGGGCGGGGTTTTTCTGATTCCGGCATGAAGGCCGGGTGAGGATGTAAGCGGCGCGTAAGAGCCGGTGCGGTGTGATAGGGCCAAGTTCTTCTCTGATGTCGTGACGCTCCGGCCACGGGCCACGACCTCTGCGGTTCTTCTTCATTCTCCTCAGGACTCCCCAAACGCCATGTCGATGCCCCAACCCCGCCTTTCCGTGCCCCTGGACCGTGCCGCCTACGTGCAGCTCCTGACCGACCACTACCCCTGGACCGAGGTGACCGTGGACCTCGCCGCCCGGCAGGCCGAGGGCCTGAGCGGCATCTTCGACGCGCAGCAGGGACCGGACTGGGCGCGCTTCGTCTGGGTGCGCGGCACGCTGCGGGGCGGCTTTACCGCCGCCGGTGACGTGACCTGGCCCCTGGCCATGAACGCCCTGCCGCGCGCGCAGGTCACGCTGGTCCCGCTTGCCCCGGCGGTCGCGGAACTGGTGTGGGCCAGCCGCACCGGGTCGCCACAGCCGCAGGCCACCCACTGGCCCGAACTCCAGGCCGACCTGGAACGTCAACGCTTTGCGGGGGTGCTGCTGCATGACGGCACCTGTAGCTTCTGGGAGGGGGGCCGCGCCATCGGCGGCACGCTGCCCGCTTCCGGCGCGGCCTGCCAGACGCTTTCGCAGCTCGGGGGGGGCGCGGTCGGTCAGGCGGCGCTGCTGGCCTTCTGGCGCGAGCTGATCGCCACCGCCCACCGCGTCACACCGCTGGACGAGGCGTGGCGGCAGGTCAGCATGCGCCTGGCCGACGAGCATCCCTGCCTCGACCCCTTTGCCCAGGAGGTCACTGTGCAGGGCGGGCAGCTCCGGGTCGAACCCGAACTGGAACTGGCCGAGGTGCAACCCGCGCTGCTCGGCGGGTTCCAGGCCACCCTGGCCCGCCTGGGGCTGCGGCTGGCCGACCTGCCGATCACGGAACTGCGCGCGCGGCCCGAGTGGGCGGCCGCCGGACTGGAGACACCATGACTGCCCCGCAAACAGCAGAAGGCACCCCCGCCTGGCCGCCGGGCCTGACCGGCGAAACCCCCCTCCCCTTCGCGGTGTGGCGCGTGCTGCACCACGTGGACGGCGTGCGGGACGCGGCCGAGGTCGCGCGGCTCGCGCGGGTCACGCCGCAGATCGTGCAGGCGACCGTCGCGCAGGCCGCGGCCTGGGCCAGCCGCGCCGCCCAGCGCACCCAGCCGGTCACCGAGGCCTCGGCGCAGGCGGTCACCCAGTGCGTGATCGCCGTGGTCGGCCCAATGGGCGAATTCATGGTGGACGACGTTCTCGACGAACTGGGAGAGCAGATTCCCCTCAGCACGCTGCTCTCCAGGGTGGCGGCGCAGCTCAGCGAGGCGCAGGTGCAGGCCTTTGTGCGGCACCTGCGCGCGCGGGGGCTGGCATGAACGGCTCCGCACTCTCTTTTCATTCCCGGCGACTTGAGCCGTGGCAGCCCGGCGGCGCGTCCCATACGGGGACGACCGGCCCGGCGGCCAGGAAGGGCAACGCATGAAGTACACGGTCACCCTCCGTCAACCTGTCCCGGACGAGGTGCGTCCGGCCCTGGAGCAGCAGCTCGTGGAGCGCTTCGGACTCAGCAGCGAGCAGGCGCAGCGCCTGGCCGCCCGCCGCTCGGGCCGCCTGATGAAGCCGACCGGGCGTGCCCGCGCCGACCTGCTGCTGCACGTTTTCGAGGACCTGGGTGCCCAGGTCGCGCTGGAGGAGGTGCGGGACGAGACGACGGAAATGCCCAGTCCGTTCCAGGCGGCCCCGGCCGCGGGGTCAGTGCTGCGTGCCGTGCCCGACCTGGGCGGCAGCGCGGCCCCGGCAGCCTCCCTGCCGGAGGCGGGCGCGGCCAGCCGGGCCGAACCCGGCGTGCTGACCCTGCCCGCCGACGACGTGTGGGCTGACCTGGCGGCGGACCCCTTCGCCCCGGCTGCCCTGGGCACCGACCCCTTCGCGGCCCCCCTGCGGGCGGAGGGCACCGCCCCGGTGGGAGCCAGCAGCCTGCCCCCCTTCCCGGCCGCCGACGCAGCTCCCGGCGGGGGAGGGCTGGCCGGAACCCTCCCGGTCACGCCCGCTGACCCCGCGGGGGGCAACCCTGCGGGCAGTGGCGACATCTGGTCGGACTTCACGGGCGCGCTGACCATCCACGACAGCAAGCCGCAGGCCGAGGCCGAGGCTGCCTCGCCCGAGATGTTCCTGACCGCCGTGTCGGACGAGGCGCGGGGGCCACTGGGCCGCCGCCGCAGCCTGGCGCGGCAGATGACGGTCGGGGCGCTCGCGCCGCTGGCGCTGTCCACCGCGCTGACGCTGGGGCTGCTGACGGCCATCCTGCCCAGCCTCCAGCGCCAGCTGGTGCAGCAGAACGCCGAGGCGGTCGCCGTGGCCGTGGGCACCAGCCTGGACACCCGCGACCAGGAAACGGTGAATGCCCAGCTCGACGCGCTGCTCAAGCGTTCAAGCGTCGGCTTCGTGCGCGTCGAACTGCCCGACGGCACCACCTACTTCCGCAGCCAGAACCCGCAGCTTGACGGCACCTTGCAGGGCCGCGTCGCGGGCTTCCTCAAGGACCACCCGGAAACCGGCACCTTCGTGACCAGCGGCAGCGCCGCCGACGCCTACCGCGAGCAGCTCAAGCAACTCGAAGAGGTCGGCGCGGGCGACTCGCCCCAGGCCAAGGAACTGCGTGACCTGGCCGGGAACAAGGACAACCAGCAGGCCGAGCGCACCAACTACGTGGTGAGCCGCCTGGGCGTGGTGGACACCGGAAACGGCCAGCGCACGACCGCCTCTGCCACCGAGGACAGCTCGGACCTGCTGTACCGCATCGCGGTGGGGGTGCCCACCAACCAGGCGCAGGCCAACCTGCGCAACACGCTGCTGCTGGTGCTGGGCGTGTCGCTGCTGGCGCTGGTCCTCGCGGCGATTCTGGCTCTGCGCGCCGCCCGCCGCGTCGTGCAGCCTATCGAGCGCCTGGTGAAGGTGGCCGACGCCATCAGCATGGGCGACCTGACCCGCCCGGTGCAGGCCGACCGCAACGACGAGATCGGCGACCTGGCCCAGGCCCTCGAACGCATGCGCCTGAGCCTGGAATCCGCGATGGACCGCCTGCGCCGCCGCAAGCGCGCGTAAGGGAGGCAGGGCGCGGTGCGCGGGACGCGGGAAAAGCCTTCCTGTGTCCCGCGCACCGCCTCTTTACATCTCCAGCCGGAAGGCCTCCCTCAGCCCCGCCTCCGCCACCTCGCGCGTGAAGGCGGGGGCGTGGTTCAGCGCGAGGAGGACGCGGTAGGTCCGCACCGCCAGCTCCCGCTCGCCCTGCGCGTCCCGCACCTGCCCCAGCCGGGCCAGCACCACGCCGGGGAGGCTGCGGGGCACGTCATCGGTGAGGGCGTGGGCGGCGCGTTCCAATAGAGCGCGGGCACCCGCCAGGTCCCCGACAGCGAGATAGATGCCGGCGGCGGCGGCGTCCAGTTCGGCCCTGGGCGTGACGGCGTCACCGGATTCGCGGTCCAGGGCGTCCAGCAGCGCCCCCAGGTCATCGTCCTCGCGCAGTTGCCAGGCGCGGTCGGCCAGGGCACGCAGGCGGGAGGTTTCGCCGGGCGTGAAACCGGTCAGGTCGGGGAGCCGCGCGGCGGGCAGCCGGTCCAGCAGGCCGGGGAGGTCGTCCAGCGGGGCCAGGACCACACCGTCCGCCACGTCGGCCAGGGCCGCGGCCACCGCGTCCAGCCGCCGCTCGTGCCAGCGGGTGCCCGGTCCCTCGCCCAGCGCCTCCCGGATGGCCGAGTGGTAGGCGCGGGCTGCCTCCTGCACCTCCGGCCCCAGGGCCAGGGGGAGGGTCAGGGGAGCCGTCAGGACCGCCGCGAAGGCCTGCTCGGCCTGGGCCGCCGCCCGTAGGCGCTCGCGGCCCTGGGGGTACTGGTTCAGAAAGGAAACGAGCTGGGCGTATTCGGCCTCGACATCCGGCAACGCCAGCGGCAGCTCGCGGATGCCGAACCCCGCGGCGGGCAGCGCGTCGCGCAGGGGATGGTCGGGGTCAGGCCCGCTGGCCCACAGTACTTCCGGCCCGGCTCCACCGTTCTTCTGCAAGTGGCGCAGCAGCTCGACGACGGTGCCCGCATTGAGCTGCGGGTGCAGGCGCAGCAGGTCGCCCAGGTCGGGCAGCAGTGTGAGGCTCATACCAGATCACGCGGGCGGTAGGTCACGGCCTCGGCCAGATGGGCCTCGCGGATGTCGGCGCTGCCCGCGAGGTCGGCGACCGTGCGCGCCACACGCAGCACGCGGTCGAAGCCCCGTCCTGTCAGGCCGAGCTGCCGGGCCGCAGCGCGCACAAAGCCCTCCGGGCCGGGCGCGAGCGGCGCGTGGTGGCGCAGGCCCTGGCCCACCAGATCGCTGTTGCGGGTGCCCTGCCGCGCCAGCATGGTGTCGCGGGCACGCACCACCCGCTGGCGGATCTGGGCGCTGCCCTCCGATTCCGGCGCGCGGCTCAGCTCGTCCACCGAGAGGCGCGGCACGCGCACGATCAGGTCGATACGGTCGAGCAGCGGGCCACTCAGACGCGCGGCGTAACGGGTGCGCTCGGCGGGCGTGCAGGTGCAGGCCTTTTCGGGGTCGCCGTGGTGACCGCAGGGGCAGGGGTTCATGGCCCCGATCAGCTGGAAGCGGGCCGGATAGCTCACCGTGGCGCGGGCGCGGCTGATCGTCACCTGCCCGTCTTCGAGGGGCTGCCGCAGGGTTTCCAGCGCCTTGCGCGAGAACTCGGGGAACTCGTCGAGGAAGAGGACGCCCCGGTGCGCCAGCGACACCTCGCCCGGTTTGGGCACGCTGCCGCCGCCGATCAGCCCCGCATCGCTGACGGTGTGGTGCGGGGCACGGTAGGGGGCCTGCCCGACCAGCCCCCCCCGCGCCGCAAGGAGGCCTGCGGCGGAATGAATGCGCGTGACCTCCAGCGCCTCGGCCCGTGTCAGGGGCGGCAGCAGGCCGGGCGCACGGCGGGCCAGCATGGTCTTGCCGCTGCCCGGCGCGCCAATCAGCAGGAGGTTATGTCCACCCGCGACGGCGATTTCCAGCGCCCGTTTGGCCGCCGTCTGCCCCTTGAGGTCCGCGAGGTCCAGCAGTGCGGTGTCGCTCGGCGCAGGTTCAGGCGGCGGCGCTGCGGCCAGAGGGGTCTGGCCGGTGAGGTGCTGCACCGCCTCTTGCAGGGTGGCCGCGCCGTACACGGTCACGCCGTCGATCAGGGCCGCTTCCGGGGCATTGCCGCCCGGCAGCAGGGCGGGCAGGCCCTCCTGCGCCGCCAGCAGCGCGAGGTTCACCGCCCCGGCGATGGGCCGCAGCGAGCCGTCCAGGGCGAGTTCCCCGGCGCTCACCACCCCCGCCAGCGCCCCGGCGGGCAGCAATTCCTGGGCGGCCAGCAGACCCAGGGCGATGGGCAGGTCGTACAGCGGCCCCTCCTTGCGCAGGTCGGCGGGGGCCAGGTTCACCGTGATGCGCGCGGCGGGAAAGGGCAGGCCCGCGTTCCGCACCGCCGCACGCACGCGCTCGCGGGCCTCACTGACCGCCTGATCGGGCAGGCCGACCACCGTGAAGGCGGGCAGGCCCGGACTGACATCCACCTCCACCTCGACCGGGACGGCATCCACGCCGATCAGGGCCACGCTGCGGGCACGCGCCAGCATCAGCGCACCCCCGCGGGCAGCCCTGCCACGCCAACCGTTCCCGGTCCGGCATGCACCAGCAGGACGGCGGCGACCTCCCGGGTGCCAACGACGCGGATATTCCTGAGCGCCAGTTCCCCGGCCAGCCAGCCGGCGTCTTCGGGGTTCCCGGCGTGCAGCACGACGGCCTCGCGGCCTTCGGGAAAGGCGCGGACCAGTTCGCGCAGCGCCGCATGAAAGCCCCGCACCCGCGCCACCGCGTCCACCCGGCCCCCCTCGACCGCGATGACGGGCCGCACGTTCAGCATCCGCGCGGCGGCCCCCGCCACCCGCGACAGCCGGCCGCCCGCGATCAGCCAGCGCAGATCCTGCGGCACCAGGCGCAGAAAGACCCGCTCACCGTACCCGGTCAGCGCGGCGGCCACGCTGACCGGGTCACGGCCCGCGTCCAGCCACACCCGCGCCTGCCGCACCGCCGCCCCCAGCGCCGCACTGACCGCCCGCGTGTCCACCACCCGCACGCGCCCCCCGAACTCCTGCGCGGCCTGCACCGCCGACTCGGAGGTGCCGCTGAGGCTGGAGGCCACCGGCAGGCACAGCACGCGCTCCGCAGACCCCAGTGCGGCCTCGTAATGCCGGGCGAAGTCCTCGGGCGTTCCCCGGCTGGTGCGGGGCGCGCTGCCGGCCAGCATCCGCGCGCACAGGGCCGCGCTGGTCATCACCTCCAGGCCGGGGCGGATCAGGGTGCCCGGGTCGCTGTAGACCGCGCCGTCCATCTCCAGCGTCAGCGGCACGACCGTGACCCCCAGCGCCGCCCGCTCGGCCTCGCTGATGTCCGCCGTGCTGTCGGTTACCAGCGCTATGCGTTCACTCGTCACCCGCGCAGTCTAGCGGGCCGGTCCCGAGTCGGCGGGCACAAACCGGGGGCCGGGGGTGGGCGGCCGGGGCCAGACACGGAGGCCGCCCGGCAGCAACGTTCGGGATAAAAAAAAGCTCCTCCCCGCAAGAGGGGGAGGAGGCCGGAACCCGGCAAGCAGCGCGGCAGCCGGGAGGAGCGGGGCCGGCTCTCTTTTTGGGAGAGGCGCGCCAGCTCCCGCCCCGGTGCTGCTTATACTGATTCCGATTGAAGGGTGTTGAAAACACCCGGAAATCCGACCAGAGGGAGAAGGAACAAGGGCGGATTTCGGGAAATGGATGAACAGGCGGTGCCCTCCCGACTGTTCAGGAATTGGACGGAATCCGTATTACTTCGTCGCGGGCGGCGTGACGGCGGCCTTGTTCGTCTGGATGTTCAGGCGGGCAATCTGGGCGTCCAGGTACTTCTGGGCGGCGTCGCGGGCGAGCTGTTCACGAATCAGGGGCGCGACCTCGCTCAGGGGGGCCAGGCCCGCCGCGTTGCGCTTGGTCACGACCAGCACGTGCCAGCCGTACTGGGTCTGGACCAGTTGCGGCTGGTTGAGCGGGGCGTTGAAGGAGGCGCGGTCAAAGGCCTCCACCGTGTCGCCGGGCGAGATGCAGCCCAGGTCGCCGCCCTCGCCCGCGCTGCCGGGGTCCTGGCTCTTTTCCTTGGCGAGCTGCGCGAAGTCCGCGCCGCCCTGCACGGCCCCCAGCACGGCCTGGCCCTCGGCCTGGGTCTTGACCAGGATGTGCTTCACGCAGGCCTCGGCGGGCCGGTTGAACGAGGCGCGGTTGAGGTTGTAGAAGCTCTGCACCAGCGCGTCCCCGAAGGTGAAGCGGCCCTTGATGCTGTCGAGGTAGGCCTGCACCACCGCCTGCCGCTCCAGGTCGGCCCGCAGTTCGGCCTCGTTGTCAAAGCCGGTCGCCTTGAGGGCCTCGGCAAACTCCGCGTCGCTGGCAAAACCCTTGCGGGCCGCCGCCACCTGCGCGTCGATCTGGGCGGGCGCGACCTGGGTGTTCCGGCGCGCGAGCTGGTACACCGCGCGGTCACGGGCAAACTGGGTCAGGAAGTCCGGGCGGGCCTCCGCGAATTCGGCCAGCATCTCGGGGGTGTAGGGTACGCCCTGCGAGTTCAGCACGCGCGCCACCGCGATGCGGAAGGCCCGGTCGAAGTCGGCCAGTGTGTAGCTTTCGGTCCCCACCTGCGCGACCACCGTCTGCGGGCTGGCGGCCTGGGCGGGTGTCGCCGGGGCCGTGGGAGCCGGTGTGGTCGGCGCGGGCGCGGTGGGAGGGGGCGTGGTCGGCGTCGTGGGGGTGGTCTGGGCGAGGGCCGCGCCGCCGAGCAGGAGCGCGAGCGTCAGAATGCTTTGTTTCATCTTTTCACTGTACCGCCCGGCGGGGCGCGGCGAGCGTTGACTCAGGGCCAGGTGAATGGGGCCGCCTGACCAGAAGGGGACTTCCCCTCCCCTGCTACAATCCCCCCCGATGCGCCTGACCCTCGTGCCCACCAACGATCCCCGCGTGTACGACGACGCGGTGCGCTCGCTTCCCATCACCAGCGCCCTGCAAGGCTGGGGCTACGGCGAGGCGCGCCGGGTGCTGGGGCAGACGCCCATGCGCTACCTGATTCAGCAGCAGGGCCAGACGGTCGGGGCGCTGCAACTGCTGCGCAAACGGCTGGTGCCGGGCTTTTCCACGCTCTACGCCCCACGCGGCCCCGCGCTGGAGTCGCTCGACCTGCTCCCGGCGGTGGCGGAGGCGGTGCGGAAGGTGGCACGGCCCACCGACGCCCTGCTGAAAATCGAGCCGCCCTCCCCCATCCCCGCCATTGAGGGCGTGCCCGTGCCCGAGGCTTTCGGCCCCTTCCGCCGCGCCGAGAGCGAGCAGCCCGAACACACCATCATCGCGGACCTCACCCGCTCCGAGGAAGAACTGTTCGCGGGCCTGCACTCCATGGCCCGCCGCAACGTGCGCGCCGCACAGAAGATGGGCGTGGTGGCCGGGCGCGACGACGACTTCGACGCCTTCTGGGAGATTTTCACCGCGACCAACGCGCGCGCCAAGCTGGGGGCCTTCCCCCGCGCCTACTACGAGACGATGCTGCGCGAGGGGAGTGCCCACGGCGGCGAGGCGTACATCGTTCTCTCGCGGCACGAGGGCAAGGCGCTGGCCGGGGGCTTTTTCCTGGCGATGGGTACCGGCACCTATTACCTGTTCGGCGGCAGCGTCCGCGACGACCGCACCCAGCCCGACGGCACGCCCTTCAAGGACGCCAAGGCCCCCGACGCCTTTTACTGGAATGCGATGCTGGACGCCAAACGCCGGGGCTACACCCTCTTCGACTTCTGGGGCATTCCGCGCCGGCTCGACGAGGAAAAGCATTCCTTCGGCGTGTTCAAGATGAAGCTGAAGTTCTCCGAGCAGCGCGTGTGGTACCCCGCCTACGACCTGAACCTGAACGCGGCCGCCCCCGCCATCGTCCAGGCGCTGCGCTGGCGCAAGACGCAGAACAACCTGCGCAAGCGCGGAAGCGCGGAGGACGTGCTGTGAGGGGATGGTTTGCGTCCCACCTCCAGTAACGCCCCGGTCCCGGAACCACGAAACAGGGCGTGTTAAATTGAACCGAGTCTAGAAACGGTGTTCCCGCCGCCTTGCGAAGTCCATTTCCCTTCCAGGAGTCCTCCCATGATCGATTTCACCCTGACCGACGAGCAGAAACAGCTTCAGCAACTCGCGCGCGACTTCACGCGCAAGGAAATCATCCCGATTGCGGCCGAGTACGACCAGAAGGAAGAACTCCCCTGGCAGGTGGTCGAAAAGGCCTTCGAGGTCGGCCTGCTGAACATCGCCATTCCCGAACACGCGGGCGGCCTGGGCCTGGGCATGCTCGACGAGTGCATCATCGGGGAGGAGCTGGCCTACGGCTGCATGGGCATCTACACGGTCCTGATGGCCTCCGAGCTGGGTATCACGCCGATCCTGGTGGGCGGCACCGAGGAGCAGCAGAAGCGCTTCCTGGGGCCGCTGACCGAGAAGCCCGCGCTGGCCGCCTTCGCCCTCAGCGAGCCGAACAACGGCTCCGACGCCGCCGCGATGCACACCACCGCCGTGCTGGACGGCGACGAGTGGGTCATCAACGGCACCAAGATGTGGATCAGCAACGGCGGCATTGCCGAAGTCACGGTGGTCTTTGCCACCACCGACCGCCAGGGCGGGCACCGCGCGACCGTCGCCATCGTCGTTCCCAAGGACGCCCCCGGCTTTTCCTACAACAAGATCAAGCACAAGATGGGCCAGCGCGCCAGCCTGACCTCCGAACTGGTATTCGAGAACGTGCGTGTGCCGCGCGAGAACCAGCTCGGCGGCCTGGGCGACGGCTTCAAGATCGCCATGAAGACGCTCGACAAGACGCGCATTCCGGTGGCCGCCGGGTCGGTCGGCGTGGCCCGCCGCGCGCTGGAGGAGAGCCTGAAGTACGCCAAGCAGCGCGAGGCGTTCGGGAAGCCGATCTCGGACTTCCAGGCCATCCAGTTCAAGCTGGCGAACATGGCGATGGGCGTCGAGACGGGCCGCCTGATGACCTGGAAGGCCGCCTGGCTGGTGGATCAGGGCCTGCCGCACGGCTTCGAGAGCGCGATTGCCAAAGCCTACTGCTCGGAGATGGCCTTCGACGCCGCCAACGAGGCGATTCAGGTGCACGGCGGCTACGGCTACGTGGCCGAGTACCCGGTCGAGAAGCTGCTGCGCGACGTGAAGCTCAACCAGATCTATGAGGGGACCAATGAGATTCAGCGGGTGGTGATCAGTCGGAATCTGCTGCGGTAATGCCACGCCGAAGGCGGCGAGCGAAGCGAGTAGGCAATGAAGCACCGGGCCGCCCCGGTGCTTTTCCCGTGGCGCAGCTTTTTCCGGTGCACGGGCCGGAGTAGGAAACGCCTTGGCCCACCCCCCACGCCTGTCCAGCTCAGCGCCGGACTCCCGGCTTGACTTCCCCCGCCCCCCACCGGATAGTGTGCCCAACCACAACGCCCGGCTCATCAGGCCGCCTATCACACCACCTGGCTTCAGGCTGGACACGCCTTTATGGGGAGGAACAGGGATGAAACGAACTGCTTTGACGATTGCTCTGGGGCTGCTGGCGACCGGCCAGGCCCAGAAGGTGCAGGTGCCGGTGCCCATCGGGATCGCGCTCGCGCAGACCAGCAACACCGCGCTGCTGGGGCAGGAGCAGGTGATCGGGGCCAGGCTGGCCGAGAAGCACATCAACGCGCACGGCGGTATCGGCGGCACGCCGATCAAGCTGATCTTTCAGGACGCGGCAGGCGACGAGAACAGCGCCATCAACGCCTTCCAGAACCTGATCGGCAAGGGGAACGTGGTGGGCATCGTGGGGCCGACGCTCTCGCAGCAGGCCTTTGCGGCCGACCCCATCGCCGAGCGGGCCAAGGTGCCGGTGCTGGGGCCGAGCAACACCGCCAAGGGCATTCCGCAGATCGGGGACTACATCGCGCGCGTCTCGGCCCCGGTGGCCGTGGTGGCCCCCAACGCCATCAAGCAGGCGCTGAAACTCGACCCCAAGATCAAGAAGGTCGCGGTCCTGTACGCCCAGAACGACGCCTTCTCGACCAGCGAGACGGGCACCTTTCAGGACGCCGCCAAGGCGCAGGGGCTGAACGTCGCCACCGTGCAGAAGTTCCAGACCACCGACACCGACTTCACGACGCAGGTGACCTCGGTGCTGAACGCCGACGTGGACCTGGTGATCATTTCCGGCCTCGCGGCGGACGGCGGCAACCTGGTCAAGCAGCTCCGGCAACTCGGCTACAAGGGCCTGATCGTGGGCGGCAACGGCCTGAACACCTCCAACATCTTCCCGGTCTGCCAGAAGTACTGCGACGGCGTGATCATCGCGCAGGCCTACAGCCCCGCGCAGCCCAGCGCCTCCAACCAGCTTTTCGTCAAGGAATACCGCGCCCAGTACAAAAAGGACCCGCCCCAGTTCGCCGCCCAGGCCTACGCGGGCGTGCAGGTGATGGTGGACGCCCTGAAGGTGCTCGACCGCCAGAAGAAGCTGGCCCAGTGGGACCTCGATGATCTGCGCGCCGCCCTGAACAAGCAGATTCTGGCCGGGAAGTACAACACCCCGCTGGGTGAGCTGCGCTTCGACAAGGAAGGCGAGATCATGCAAAAGGAATTCTACGTCGCCCAGATCAAGATGAAGGACGCCAAGAACGGGACGTTCGTGTTCCTGAAATAAGGCGACCAGCGGCCAGCCGCCAGCGCCCAGCAACGTCTCTGCTGGCGGCTGGCGGCTGGCCGCTGGAAGTTGCGAGAAAGGAAAAACTGTGGAGCCGAGTCAACTTCTGCAAAACCTCCTGAACGGCCTCGCCATCGGGAGCGTGTACGCCATCTTCGCGCTGGGCTACACGCTGGTGTTCTCCATCCTGGGCATCATCAACTTCGCGCACGGGGCGGTGTTCACGCTGGGGGCGTACTTCACCTACACGCTGGTGGTGGGGCAGTTCGAGAACAATGGGCTGCTCAAGGGCATCAACCTGTTCCCGAACGGTTCGCCCTTCTCGGGGAATCCCTGGCTGTTCGCGCTGGCGACCCTGCTGGGCGCGGCGCTCGCGGGCCTGGTGGCGGTGCTGATCGAGCGCCTCGCCTTCCGGCCCATGCGGTCGCGGGGGGCCGACCCGCTGCTGGCGCTGGTGAGCAGCCTGGGGGTGGCGCTGGTGGTCGTGAACCTGATTCAGCTTCTGGTGGGGGCCGAGATCTACAACTTCCCCTCGGACGCCTACGGGCAGGTGCAGCCCGCGCTGAGTTTCCACGTCGGGGAGAAGGTCGTGATCATCCGCACGGTGCAGCTGATCATCTTCGCCGTCAGCCTGGTGATGCTGGCGATTCTGGGCTACGTGATCGGGCGCACCAGGGTCGGGAAGGCGCTGCGGGCGGTCGCGGAGAATCCCGGCACGGCGAGCCTGCTGGGCATCAGCGTGGACCGCTTCATCCTGATCACCTTTTTCCTGTCCGGTTTCCTGGGTGGGCTGGCGGGCACGCTGGTGGGCACGGCCTTCGGCGTGGCGGGGCCGTATTTCGGCGTGACCTACGGCCTCAAGGGGCTGGCAGTGATCGTGCTGGGCGGCCTGGGCAGCATTCCGGGCGCGGTGGTGGGCGGCCTGGTGATCGGACTGGCGGAGGCGTTTGTGCCCTCCCAGTACAGCGCCTACAAGGACGCCGTGGCCTACGCGCTGCTGTTCGTGATTCTCCTCGTGCGCCCGCAGGGGCTGCTGGGCCGCGCCCAGATTCAGAAGGTATGAGAGGGCCTGGCGTCCATTGCGTTGCCCCCGGGAAAGCACCGGAGCCAACTCCATTCCCACCAGGCCCTCCCTTTTTGTTCTCGCTCCGCTCGGTTAAACCTGACGGTTTAACTCAAAGGAATTGACGATGGGTGATTTTCTCGGACAGTACGGCTTCCTGATCGTCACGATGGTGCAGGCAGGGCTGCTGGGCCTGAGCCTCTACTTCCCACTTCAGGCGGGGCAGCTCAGCCTGGCGAGTCCGGGCTTCTACGCGGTCGGCGGGTATGTGGCTGCGATCATGTTGACGAATCCGGCCTTCGCGGGGCTGCGCGACACGCTGGGCAACGGCATGTTTCCGCTGACGTGGCTGGCGGCGGCCCTCCTGTGCGGGGTCCTGGGCGTCATCGTGGGCGTGCCCGCGCTGCGTCTGCGCGGGATTTATCTGGCGCTGGCGACCATCGCCTTCGTGGAGATTCTGCGGGTGGTCAGCCTGAACCTGCCCATTACGGGCGGGGCCATCGGCATCTTCGGGATTCCGCAGGCCTTCGGGTTCGGGGAACGCTGGCAGTACCTCTGGCTGTTCGGGCCGCTGCTGCTGCTCACACTGCTGTTCGCGCGGCAACTGGAGCGCTCGCGGGTCGGGCGGGCCTTTCGTGCGGTCCGCGAGGACGAACTCGCCGCCGACGCGATGGGCGTGCCGCCGACGCGCTACAAGGTCCTCGCCTTTGTGATCGGCGCGGTGCTGGCGGGCCTCGTGGGGGCGATGAGCGCGCCCTTCCTGAACACCTGGAACGCCAAGCAGGGCACCTTCGACGCCTCCATCGCCATCCTGGCCTTCGTGCTGATCGGCGGCTCGCGCAACATCTGGGGACCGGTGGTGGGCGGCGCGCTGCTGACCGCCATCCCGGAGGTGCTGCGCTTCCTGGCCGACTGGCGGCTGGTGATCAACGGACTGGTGCTGGTCGTGGCGAGCCTGTACCTGCCGCAGGGGATTGTCGGCGCGCTGCAAGGGGTGCGGCGTCCGCCTCCGCCCCGCCGTCCGCCGTCCGTCCCGGTTGTGGTGGAAGCACCGGGGGGCGGCTCGTGACCGCCGTGCCTACCGAGCGCCGCACTGTCGAGCGGGGCACCGTGCTGGAGGCGCGCGGCCTGACCCGGCGCTTCGGGGGTCTGGTGGCCGTGAACGACGTGTCCTTCGACGTGCGTGAGGGCGAGATCTTCGGGCTGATCGGGCCGAACGGGGCGGGCAAGACCACCCTCTTTAACCTGATGACCGGCCTGACGCCGCCCAGCAGCGGCACCCTGACCTACCGGGGCCAGCGGGTGACGGGCCTTGCGCCGCACCGCATCGCCGCGCTGGGCATGAGCCGCACCTTCCAGAACATCCGGCTGTTCCGCGCCCTCTCCGCGCTGGAAAACGTGAAGCTCGCGCAGCACGTCCGCACCGGGGCCGGGCTGTGGGCGGGCGTCTTCGGCACGGCGCGCGCCGAGGAGCGGCGGGTGGAGGACCACGCCTGGGCGCTGCTGGACCTGGTGGGCCTGGCGGACCGGGCCGGGGAGCTGGCCGCGAACTTCAGCTACGGCGACCAGCGCCGCCTGGAAATCGCCCGCGCGCTGGCGACCGAACCGCGCGTGCTGCTGCTCGACGAACCGGCGGCGGGCATGAACACCGCCGAGAAGGGCCAGCTCACGGCCTTTATCCGCGAGATGCGGGACCGCTTCGACCTGACAGTGCTGGTGATCGAGCACCACGTCCCGCTGGTGATGGACCTGTGCGACCGGGTGGCGGTGCTGAACTTCGGGCAACTGATCGCGGTGGGCGACCCTACAAACGTGCAGCGCGACCCGAAGGTGATCGAGGCGTACCTGGGGGGCGAGTGATGGCACTGCTGGAAATTGAAAACCTCAGCGTGAACTACGGCGCGATTCAGGCCGTCCGGAACCTGACGCTGAACGTGCAGGAGGGCGAGGTCGTCACCCTGATCGGCGCGAACGGGGCGGGCAAGACCACCACCCTGCGGGCCGTGTCGCGCATGGTGCGCCCACGTGAGGGCCGCCTGCTCTTTGCCGGGCGCGACATCACCCGCGCCACGCCCGACGAGGTGGTGCGGCTCGGCATCGCGCAGAGTCCGGAAGGGCGGCAGGTGCTGGCGCGCCAGAGCATTCAGGACAACCTGGAACTGGGAGCCTACACCCGCCGCGACGCGGGCGAAGTGCGCGCCGACATCGCCCGGATGTACGAGCGCTTTCCCCGCCTGGGCGAGCGCCGGGGCCAGCTCGCAGGCACCCTGTCGGGCGGCGAACAGCAGATGCTCGCCATCGCCCGCGCCCTGATGAGCCGTCCGCGCCTGCTGCTGCTCGACGAACCCTCGCTGGGCCTCGCCCCCATCATCGTGCGCGAAATCTTCGACATCATCGGGGAACTGAACCGGGGCGGCACCACCATCCTGCTGGTCGAGCAGAATGCCCGCCTCGCCATGCAGCGCAGCGACCGGACCTATGTGCTGGAAGCCGGGCAACTGACCCTGGAGGGCCACAGCGCCCACCTCGTGAACGACGAACGGGTGCTGCACGCCTATCTGGGCGGGTAAGGAACGGCGGAAGAACGGGGCACCCAGCGAGGGAACCGCCCCGTTTTTTCTGACCGTTGGCAGGGCAGGAGTGATCGTTTCAGGGCACGCGAACGGGGAAGGACGATGAGGGCAATGCCTCTCCCCCACGCCTTGACGTGCTTCACAGAAGGAAGAATTCTGCACCGCTCTTAAACAGTAGAAGCGCCGTCCCCCTGTCTTTTCAAACTTTGGAGCCGCTGCCCAGGTCCCACCCTTCAAGCTTGCAGGCACAGAAGACGAGCCGTTCGGGCCGCCAGGCCCGAGGCCGCCCGGCGGGCCAGGCATAGCGACCAGCGGGAAACCGGGGCGAAGCCTAGCAAGCCTTCCAACGCCCGGAACCCCCTTGCCCAGCGCAGCGCTGCTCCCCCCTGCCCCCCGGTGGGGGGTAGGGGGGCTGGGGGGGCGGGGGGAAGCTCGCTACAAGATGCCCTGCCCCAAAGAAACATCCCGCCCCAAAAGAAAGGCGGGAGCATCCCCATCAACCTGCCTTCCCCTAGCTCCGCGGAATCTCCACGTCAAACAGCGCCTGTACGAACTCGCGGCTGTCGAAGGGTTGCAGGTCGCCTGCCTGCTCGCCCACGCCGATGAACTTGATCGGCACCCCCAGCTCCTGGACGATGGGCACCAGAATGCCGCCCTTGGCCGTGCCGTCGAGCTTGGTCACGATGACGCCGGTCAGTGGCGTGGCCTCGTGGAACTTCTTGGCCTGCGCGAGGCCGTTTTGCCCGGTCACGGCGTCCAGCACCAGCCACACCTCAGCGGGTTCGCCAGAATCGGCCTTGTCGATGACGCGGCGGACCTTTCTCAGCTCCTCCATCAGGTTGTGCTTGGTGTGCAGGCGTCCGGCGGTGTCCACGAACAGCAGGTCGGTTCCCCGGGCGGCGCGGGCGGTCGCGGCGTCGAAGGCGACGGCGGCGGGGTCGCCCCCCTCCGGCCCCTGCACGACCGGCACACCGAGGCGCTCGCCCCACACGCCGAGCTGCGCGCCCGCCGCCGCGCGGAAGGTGTCCCCGGCGGCGAACATCACGCTCTTGCCCCGGCCCATGTAGTACTGGCCCAGCTTGGCGATGGTGGTGGTCTTACCCACACCGTTCACGCCGATCACCATCACGACGTGACCCCTGGGGTCCACCACGGTGCGCCGCGCGTCGGGCGTGAAGCCCAGCTTGCGGAACTGCGCGCGGCGGGCGTCGGGTTCCAGTTGGAGGGTCAGCGCGTCCATCAGGGCATCCTGGAGGTTGCGCCGGTCGCTGGCCTTCACGTCCTCCAGGATTTCCTCGGTGGCCGCGCGGCCCACGTCGGCGGCGATCAGGGCATATTCGAGGTCCTCGACGGTGTCGAGGCGGGTAAAGGCGTCACGGACGTCGGTGCCGAGGTTCCCGGCGGTGTCATTCAGTTGCTTGCGGGTCTTGCTCAGCCCGTCCCGCAGGCGCTCTAGCCAACTCATGGACTCACCATAGCAGGCAGCGGCCAGCCATCAGCTTTCGGCCTTCTGCCCTCTGCCTTTTGCCTCCTCGCGCAGCAGTTGCAGTTTCAGGGCGCTCAGGCGGCCCCGGCTGAAGACTCCCTTGAGCAGCACCCGCTCGGGTCCGCCGGGCGGGGCCAGCGCCAGCACCGGCACGTCGTCGCCATAGCGGTCCCGCAGGGCCGGGTCGCGGTCCACGTCCAGCGCCTCGTAACGGTAGTCCAGCGCCCGCAGGGCCGCCTCCGCCTGCTCGCAGAGGTGGCAGCCCACGCGGGTGTACAGGGTGAGGGTGGGCAACCCGCCTATCGCCGGACCTCCCTCTCGCCGCCTGCCGGGACGGGCCGCGCGACCAGCGTCATCGCCTGGACCGGCGCGTACATGTCGCGGGAGGTCAGCAGGTCCCCGCCCGTGCCGTAGGTCCGCAGCACCTGCCCGCCCTGCCGCACCGCGTAAAGCTGGCCTTCGCCGCCGACCTGGAGGAGCCAGGGGGCGTCGCTGGGTTCACCCACCAGCGTTTCCAGGGAGAAGGAGGTGCCGGGCGTGCCGTCCGGCTCGATGCGGCGGACCTTGCGCGCCACGCTGTCCACGATGTACAGCGCGCCTGCCGGGTCTACGCCCAGGCCGTCGAGTTCGCGCAGAGTGTCGGTGTTGCGGTCGAGGCGAAAGGCGTAGCGGCTGAGGTACTCGCCCTGCGGCGAGAAGCGCTGCACCTCGCGGGTGCCGCTGTCGAGCACGTAGATTTCGCCACTCGGTGCGGCCACGATGGCGCGCGGCCTGTCGAAGCGGCCCAGGCCCTGCCCCCGCCCCCCGAAGCGCCGCATGAAACGGCCCTGGCGGTCGTACACGGCGACGTAACACGCCTCGGCATCGAGGACGTACACACACCCGTGCGAGACGGCGATGCCGACCGGTTGCAGCAGCTCGCCCTCGCCCAGGCCATAGCTGCCGAAGGCGGCGACCTCGCGCCCGTCGGGGGCCAGCTTGCGGACCAGGGCACCCGCCTTGCCCTGGCGGAACTCCAGCAGCGTGAGGTACAGGTTCCCCTCCTCGTCGGCGGCCAGGGCCTGCGGCACGCTGGGCAGGCCGTTCTCATCCGCCGACAGGTCGCGCAGGCCCTGGCGCAGCTTGCCCTGGAGGTCGAGCAGGCGCAGGGTCGCGCGCTTCTCACCCACGCTCAGGGCGAGCGCGAAGGGGTCGTGGAACACCTCGTCGGTCAGCACGCCCGCGTCCAGGCGCGCCACCACCTCGTCGAGGGTGGGGCGCTGGGCCGGGTCTTTTTCAATCATGTGCAGAATCAGGTCGCTGAGACGGCCGGGCACCTCGATATTCACCTGCTTGGGGGGCTTGGGGGCCTCGAACACCTGCTGATGCACCACCGCCTCGTAGCTGCCCTTGAAGGCAGTGTCGCCCGTCACCATCTCGTAGGCCAGCAGGCCCAGCGAGTACACGTCGCTGCGGGCGTCCACCCGGTGCCCCTTGGCCTGCTCGGGGGCCATGTAGATCGGCGTGCCCACCCGCGCGCCCGTCATGGTGAGCCGCGTCAGCACCCGGCCGACCGCGATGCCGAAATCCATCAGCTTGACGCCGCCCTCGCGCAGCCCGCCGTCCACGAAGGCGTTTTTCAGGACCATCACGTTGGCGGGCTTGATGTCACGGTGGACCACGTTCTGCATGTGGATGTGCCGCAGGGCGTCGGCCAGGGCGCGAATCACCTGCGCGCTTTCCGAGAAGCTGAGGCGGCGGGCCTCCAGCACGTCTTCCAGGCTCGCGCCGTCGAGGAATTCCATGGCGATGTAGTGCTCGGGGTCCTGCATCCGGTAGTCGTAGACCCGCACGATGTTGGGGTGGTTGAAGCGCTTGAGGACCTCCGCCTCGCGGTAGAAGCGTTTGACGAACTTGGCGTCGGCCAGGTACTTCTCCTGCGGCACCTTGAGGGCCACGATGCGCCCGTCGGACTTGCGCCGCGCGCTGTACACGCTGCCCATGCCCCCGACCCCGATGCGCTCGAGCACCTCGTAGTCCTGAAAGCGCAGGTCGGGCACGGTCGGCGTGGGGGCGCGGGAGAGGGCGGGGGGGGCCGTGCGCTGCACACGCATGGGGCGGGTGGACCGCCGGACCAGCCCGCGGAGGCTGGAAAGCGGCAGGCTGCCCAGCACAAAGGCCGCGCTGCCCAGCAGAACCGCCACGACCACCAGCACCCCCTGCGCGCGGTCGAGGTTGCCCTCGTGCAGGGCCAGCACCGCGAGCAGCACCGCCAGGGCCACCGACAGCACCGTGACCAGGGCGCTCAGGAACCGCTCGCTGGCACGCACGGTCAGCAGTACGCCCACCACGAACAGCGCGGCGAGCAGCAGCACGTTCAGCAGCACACTCATGGCCGCCCCCCGTGCGCGGGGAGGGGGCAGGACCGGGGGAAGACGGGACGGGCAGGCATTCTTCCTAGTTATAGCGAACCCCCCTGTCTGCTGCCTGACAAGTTGGGGCTGACAGGGGGGGCACCCCCGGTGGGTAGACTGCCCTTTCTGTCCCCGCCCGGCCACCCCGCTGCCTATACTGACCGGCGTGAGACGGCTGCCGCTCCGTTCCTTTTCCCGGACCCTGCGGGAACAGGGGCACGTGCTGGAGGCCGCATGAACCACTGGGCGGAACTCGTGGAACTGTACGAGTACCGGGTCGCGGACGTGCTGGAGGGCCGCGTGCCGCGCGGGGGGCGGAGGTCGCTGATGCAGTTGCGCGAGCTGCTGCTTGCCGCGTCCCTGGAACCGGCCCTGCACCGCCGCCTGACCACGAGCGACCGCCAGTACCGCGCCCACCGGCAGCGCGAGCGGGAGGAGGCCACGCCGCACCACACATCCCCGGTCCTGGCCGAGCTGCCGCCAGACCTCCCCCCCACCCCGGCCACACCCGCCGCCGAGGCCCAGGCCTGGGAGGAACTGCGGCGGCTGGCCTGGTATGCGGACCTGCGCGGGCAGCTGCGGGCGCTGGGGGAAACGCTGCGGGCCGAACCCGAACAGCTCTCGCTGCGGGTGCTGTACGCGGCCACTGAGAACGCCGATCGCGAGGCCCGCGGGATTCCCGCGCTGGCCGTGCCCCCGGCGGGCGATCCCCTGGTGTCCCTGCATCAGCCGGACGTGACCCGCGACCTGATGCAGACCCTGGCCGAGCGGCTGCTGCCGCCGGACGGTCCGGCCCGCTTCGGCCGGGCGCTGGCCGGGGTGGGGGCGGTTCCCTTTCCCCGGCACGCCGATGCGGATGTGCTGACCGCGCGGCTGGCGGCGGCGGAGCGTGAACCCCTCGCCCCGGAGGCCCGCGAGGCCCTGATGCGGGCGCTACGCGCCCCCTACCCCGAGGCCCGCGACCCCCGCGAACGCCCCGCCATCCGGGAGGCGGCGCGGCAGCTTCAGCACCTGCTCTCGCCGCTGCTGGACGCGGCCCCCACCCCCGGCCTGAGCCTGCCCTACCGCAGCCTGTATGCTGCCCAGACCCCCGGCGCGCACCCCAGCCCAGCGGTCCCGGACGACGGCGCGGACGAACTGGTCATTCATCTGGCAGGCGGCCAGGAGGCCCGCTGGCGCGGCCTGCACCTGCGCTGGCAGCCCACCACGTCAGCGGGCGAGGCCCCGGACTGGCACCTGTGGGTGGGGGAAGAGCCGTTCCTGCTGCGGTCCGGCCTGCCCCCCGCCGAGCGGGTGCGGACCCTCGCCACACCGCGCCTGGCCCTGCACCTGGCCCTCAGCGGCGCGTACCTGTGGCTGCAACCCGCCCTCCCGCCCGCCGAACAGCTCGGCCAGCTCGCTCCCCTGGCCCGGGCCGTCGCGCGGCTGCTCGACCCGGCGGCCGATTACGCGAACCTGCGCCTGGCGCGCGCCGCCACCCAGACCCTGCGCGGGGGCACCCCCGACACCGCCGCCCTGGGACCGGCCAGCACCGGCAGGTACCGCAGCGCCGCGCCCGCCGCCCTGCTGGCCCTGGCCCGCCGGGGAGCCGACGTGCTGACCGCGCGCCTGGCCCAGCTCGCCCCGCAGGAAGCGGAAGCCGCCTTCCAGGCCGCCGCCAGTGCCCTGAACCTGTCGCCCCGCCGTGCCCGTACCCTCCACGAGGCGCTACACGCCGCCGCCTTCGTGCGTGAACCTCTGCCCGAGCCGCAGCCGCGCCCCCGGCTGCTCCTCCCCGACGACGGCACCTTCGGGAGCGTGCTGCTGTCCGGCGAACCCGTGCCGCTGTATTTCCAGGGCCGCGCCCTGCGGGTGGAACTGGATAACTGGGGCCAGCCCACCGTCCACCCGCCCGGTCAGCCGCCCGTCCCGGTGCCCGACCTGCTGGTGCTGCCCTTTCCCGAAACCCAGCTCCTGCTGATTCGCCGGGGCCAGTGGCTCGCCGCCGCCCAGGCGACGCGGGAGGGGAACTGACGGGGGCAGGTGGGCGGCCCGGCCGCTAGGGCGGCGCTCCGTTGCGTTGCCGCGTGTCTCATACCAACTTGCTCTGATTCCAGAACATCCGGTGTTTCGTCCGGATGTTCTGTGGGGCCACAGGCTCAGGGGCGGCCCTTCGCCTTTCTTGCTGCATGAAACGTAGGCTCACCCGCTCATGGTCCATCGCCGCAAGCCGGTAATTTCTTCTTCTCGCTCCGCTCGGGTTCGTCTACGACTCACCTGAAGTTGGTATCAGGCGTCCACTCCACTGCGCCCCGCCCTAGCGGAGTTTCCCCAGCCCGCGGCGAATCAGGGCGTCGGCGGTCTGGTCCGGGCTTTCGGCCAGCAGCTCGGCCACCACGCCGCGCACCTGCCCCTCGCGGAAGCCCAGGGCCAGCAGCGCCTCGACCGCGTCGCGGCCCGCCGTGCTGCTGACCGGGGCCGCCCGGCTGCCCGTGCCCACGCTCCCGGCCGCCAGATGCTCCGGCACCTTGTTCTGGAGTTCGAGCACCAGCCGCTCGGCGGTCTTCTTGCCGACGCCCGAGACGCTGGACAGCAGCTTCACGTCACCGGTCAGCAGGCCCTGGGCAACGGCACTCACCGGCATGGCCGACAGCAGGCCCAGCGCGAGCTTGGGGCCGACGCCACTCACGCCGGTCAGCAGGTCGAAGAGGCGCAGGCTGTCCGCGTCGGTAAAGCCGAACAGCAACTGCGCGTCCTCCCGCACCACATGGCGGATATTCAGTTCGGCGGGTTGCCCCGCGGTCAGCCGCCCCAGGGTGGAGGCGGGGCAGAACACCTCATAGCCGACCCCTCCGGCGACAACCACGGCACTCGCGTCGCGCACCTCGCGCACCACGCCACTCAGGTAGGCAATCACGCCCCGGATTCTAGAGGCCGCGCCCCGTCAGGAAGGCGAGGCTTCACAGGTTCATCCCGCCCCCTCATCACGCCGCCCCCTGCTTCTCCGGCCGCGCGAAAATCATGCGGCCCACGTTGGTCTGCACGTTGTTGACCACCAGAACGCGGGTGGGCTTGCCCCGGAACTTCAGGCCGTCCTCGACGACGACCATCGTGCCGTCCTCCAGGTAGCCCACGCCCTGGCCCTGCTGCTGGCCGTTCTTGGTCACGGTGACGGTGAGGAGGTCGCCCGCCTGGACCTGGGGCTTGAGGGCGACGGCGGCGGCGTGAATGCTCAGGACTTCCAGGCCGTGCAGCCGGGCGATCTTGGCGAGGTTGCTGTCGTTGGTGAGCAGCCGGCCGCCGGTTTCGCGGGCCAGGCGCACCAGCTTGTCGTCCACGTTGCCGAGCTGGGGGTCGTCCCAGTCCTCGACACGCAGGGGCCGCACCTGCCGCAGCTCCTCCAGCACGCCCAGGCCGCGCTTGCCGCGCGTGCGCTTTTGGGGGTCGGCATGGTCGGCGAGCAGTTGCAGCTCGCGCAGCACGAAGCCCGGCACGACCAGCTCGCCCTCCAGAAAACCGCTGCGTGCGAACTCCACGATGCGGCCATCGATAATCACGTTGGTGTCCAGCAGCTTGCTGCCCGGCTTGCGGCGCACCTGCGGAAAGGCCAGCAGGCCGAAGGCGTCGGCGTGCCGCACCGCGAAGGGGATGAAAAAGGCCGCCAGCACCAGCGTGACGCCCACGCTCCAGACCCAGCTGTAAAACGGCAGGCTCCGCAGCAGGTTGCCCAGCAGCACGCTGAGCAGCAGCGCCACCAGCAGCCCGAAGGTGGCCGCCGCGACCGTCCGGGGCGAGAGGCCGGTGTACCAGCGGCCGAAGCGCGCCAGCCCCTGCCCCGCCAGGCGTTCGGCGCGGGGGGCCAGCAGCAGCGCAGCCAGCACGCCCGCCAGCATCAGGCTGAGGGTGTTGACCCACGCCACCTCGGCGTTCCCCGTCCCCAGGGCCAGTCCCTGCCCCGCCGCCCACCCGGCGAGCAGCCCGAGCAGCGTGATGAAAAGCCGGAAAGCAAGCACGCTCCCCAGTTTACCCGACCCTTGCGCGGTGCAAGGTGGCCTTGCGCCGCCCCCTCCCGCGCGCAGCGGGGATGAGGAAACTGACGGTTGGATGTGGGCTTCAAAGTAGACGCTCATGCAGGCCGGGTAGCATGCCTGCCATGCGTGAAGTTTCAAAGGTGGTTCGCCTGGCGGGCCTGTGCCTGACCGGCGTTCTGAGCATGGCGGGCGCGCAGAGTACGCCTCCCGCCCCAGCAACGGCAGCCCCGGCGACGGCAACTCCGGCCCGCGCGGCCACGACCCCCACCGTCGCGGGCAACACCGCGCGGGCCGTGAGCAGCGTGGCCGTGGGCATCAGCGGCACTGTGAAGGGCCAGATAGTGTCCTGCCCTCGCACCCTCAAAGTGAGTTCGGCGGCGGTGTGCCTGTACGTGCCGGGCACGCCGAACACGCTGCGCCCGCTGATTCGCGGCCAACTGGGCACCCGCGCTCTGGGCGACTGGAAGACGGCGGCCTCCGGCAAGGCGAGTTCGCTGCTGGTGTCCGGCACGGCAGGGGGACCCGTCGGGGCGTATGTGCTGATGGCCCCGCTGACCGACAAGGAAACGCTGCTGGTGGTGGACGTGGCGCAGGCGAGTGCCCCGGCCGCCGCCCAGGCCGCCCGCCCGGCCCCGGCAGGCGTCGTGAAGGGCCAGCCCTACGTGCTGGGCCGTGACCTGGTGGGCGTAGTCAATGTCACCTCGCTCGGCGGTGGCAAGTTCCGCCTAAACCGCGGCAACGAGGCCCCCCTCACCGTGACGGTCGGCCAGAAGGCCGCGCAACTGGGCACCGGCAATGTCGAGCTGCCGCTGGTCCCGGCCACCGACGGCCAGAACCTGATCTTCCCGCTGGCCGGGCTGCGGGCGCTGGGCTGCACCTTTACCCCGGCGGGGGCCAACGTGACGGTCGCCTGTGGGACGGCCAGCGTGGGCCTGAAGCCCATCGTGTTCTAGCGGCCAGCCGTTCGGTCCGGACACAGACAGAGAGGAGGTGCCCTGACTGGGGCCTTCCTCTCTGTCTCCTTCTGTCTCTTGGCCTCTGCCCCGTGCCCTTTAGCTGGCCTTGAGGTTCAGGAGGCCGGGAACCGGGCGGGGGGTGGGTGCGTAATCATGTTCGCAAGGAGGAACACCCATGAGCATTCTTGACCGACTTTCCCGACTGCTGCGTGCCAACGTCAACGACCTGATCAGCAAGGCCGAGGACCCTGGCAAGATCATCGATCAGGCCCTGCGTGACATGCGCGCCGCGTACGGCGAGGCCCGCAGCGAGGTGGCCGACGCCATGAGCCAGAGCGCCCGCCTGGAGCGCGAGGCCAGCACCAACCGCAAGCTCGCCGGCGAATACGAGAAGAAGGCGGAAGAGGCCCTGCGCGGCGGCAGCGAGGACCTGGCCCGCGAGGCGCTGCGCCGCGCCCAGAACCACAAGGACCTCGCCAAGGGCTTTGAGGAACAGGTCGCCGTGCAGCAGAGCACGGTGGACCAGCTCAAGACCCAGCTTCGCGCCCTGGAAGCCAAGATCGACGAGATGGAGTCCAAGAAGACCCTGCTCGCCGCCCGGCAGAAGACCGCCCAGGCGGGCGCGACCCTCGACCGCGTGAGCGGCTTCGGCAAGGCGGGCGGCGCGATGGACGCCTTCGAGGACATGGAGCGCAAGGTCGCCACGATGGAAGACCGCAACAAGGCCATGACCGAGCTGAGCAAGGAGAACGACTTCGACGCGCAGCTCAAGGACCTGGGCCGCGACAAGGACCTCGACGACGCCTTCGCCGCCCTCAAGTCGCGGGTGCAGGGCGGGGACAGCAAGCAGGGCTGAACACCCGGCAGCAGACCACCCACAGGCGGGGGGGGAGCCACCAGTTGGCTCTCCCCCTTTTGTGTCCTTTTATGCCGAGTACAGCGTTGTGTTTCTTCCAGCGTAACAACACGAAGGTTGGTTTGGAACCGCTTCATAGGCCAGGATAGAGGGGTATAGACATCATCCCCTCCCCTTCCGGGCCTGCCGCCCGCATGAAAGGACTCCTGCTATGAGCCTGACTCAGAATCCGCTGCTGCAAGACCTCGGCATCACTGACGCGACCCTGCACCACAACCCCGGCGTGGACGAGCTGTACGCCGCCGCCCTGCGCCTGGGCGAGGGCGAGCAGGCGGCCAGCGGTCCCCTGACCGTGCGGACCAACAAGACCGGGCGCAGCCCCAAGGACCGCTTCATCGTTGAGGACGACAGCACGCAGGGCAGCGTGTGGTGGGGCGGCTTCAACACGCCAATCAGCCCGGTGGTCTTCGAGCGGCTGCTCGACAAGATGACCCGCTATGCCCAGGGGCGCGAGCTGTTCGTGCAGGACGTGTACGCGGGCACCGACCCCCGCCACCGCATCGCCGTGCGCGTGGTCACCGAGATGGCGTACCACTCGCTTTTCGTGCGGAACATGTTCGTGCGGCCCAGCGCCGAGGAACGCGAGAACTTCCAGCCCGAGTGGACCGTGCTGAACATCCCCAGCTTCAAGGCCGACCCGGAGCGTGACGGCGTGCGCAGCGACACCTTCATCCTGGTGAACTTCGAGCGCAAGATGATCATCGCGGGCGGCACCCAGTACGCGGGCGAGAACAAGAAGGGCATCTTCGGCGTGCTGAACTACCTGCTGCCCGCCTCGGGCGTGATGCCGATGCACTGCTCGGCCAACGTGGGCGAAGGCGGCGACGTGGCACTGTTCTTCGGCCTCAGCGGCACCGGCAAGACCACCCTCAGCGCCGACCCCAGCCGCCGCCTCATCGGGGACGACGAGCACGGCTGGACCGACGAGGGCGTCTTCAACTTCGAGGGCGGCTGCTACGCCAAGGTGATCAACCTCAACCCCGAGGCCGAACCCGCCATCTACCGCACCACCCAGACCTACGGCACCGTGCTGGAAAACGTGGTGCTGGACGAGCAGGGCCTCCCCGACCTGAATGACGGCTCGCTGACCGAGAACACCCGCAGCGCCTACCCCATCACCCAGATCGACAACATCGTGGAGGAGGGCCGCGCGGGGCACCCCAAGAACATCGTTTTCCTGACCGCCGACGCCTTCGGCGTGCTGCCCCCGCTGAGCCGCCTGACGCCCGAACAGACGATGTACCAGTTCATCAGCGGCTTCACCGCCAAGATTCCCGGCACCGAGCAGGGCGTGACCGAGCCGCAGCCCACCTTCTCCACCTGCTTCGGCGCGCCCTTCATGCCCCGGCACCCCGGCGAATACGCCCGACTGCTGGCGCAGAAGGTGCAGGAGAGCGGTGCGCGCGTGTGGCTGGTCAACACCGGCTGGACCGGCGGCCAGTACGGCGAGGGCCACCGCATGAGCATCAAGCACACCCGCGCGCTGATCAACGCGGCGCTCTCCGGCCAGCTCGACGACGTGGAGTTCGAGCGCGAGCCGTTCTTTGGCCTGGAGATTCCCACCGAGGTTCCCGGCGTGCCCGGCGAGGTGCTCAACCCCCGCGACGCCTGGGCCGACAAGGACGCCTACGACCGCACCGCCCGCAAGCTGGCCGGCATGTTCCGCGAGAACTTCAAGCGCTTCGAGGACGGCGTGGACCCGGCGATCACGGCGAGCATGCCGGACCACGGGTAAGAAAAGCGGCCAGCCGCCAGCTTCCAGCCAAGAAAGCCGAAGCTCCAGCACCTCCGCTGGAGCTTTTTCGCTGGCCGCTGGTTGCTGGAAGCTGGCCGCCCCTCAGTTCGCCGGTTCCGCCTCCCCCAACGGCCGCTCGCCGCTCAGGCTGATGCCCACGCTCGCGGCAATCACGCACAGCATGGCGAGCCACTGCGTGAGGGCGAGGCTCTCGTGCAGGAACAGCAGGCCGCTGAGCGCCGCGATGGCGGGTTCCACGCTCATCAGCACGCCGAAGATGCGGGGGGGAATGGCCCGCAGGGCGACCATCTCCAGGCTGTACGGCAGGGCGCTGGAAAGCACCGCGACGGCCAGGCCCGCCAGGAGGGCGCTGGGCGCGAGCAGCGCCGTTCCCGCCGTGGCGACGCCGAACGGCAACGTGACGACCGCCGCGACGATCATCCCCGCGACCACGCCCGTCACGCCCGGTACCCGCCGCCCCACCGCGCCCCCGGCCAGGATGTACAGCGCCCAGAAGGCCCCGGCGGTCAGCGCGAAGCCCGCGCCGATCAGGTCCAGGTGGCCGCCTCCCCCACCGTGCGGCGCGATCAACACGATGCCCAGGGCCGCCAGCGCCACCCACACCAGGTCCGTCAGGCGGCGGGAGAGGACCAGCGACAGCACCAGCGGCCCCACGAACTCCAGCGTGACCGCCAGCCCCAGCGGCAGCCGGGTGAGGGACAGGTAGAACGTGAGGTTCATCAGGCCGAGCGCCGCGCCGTAGGGCAACACGGCCCGCCACGCCGCCGGGGTCAGGGCGCGCAGGCGGGGACGGAACACCAGGCTGAGCAGCGCCGCCGCGAGCGTGACGCGCAGTGCGGTGGTCCCCGCCGCCCCCAGTTCGGGAAAGAGCGTCTTGGCGAAGGCCGCGCCGCCCTGAATGCTCAGCATGGACAGCACCAGGGCTAGGATGGGCGGGGGGGTGGGCAGGGCGGGACGCACGGGGGGCATTATGGGGCCGTGAGCGCTGGGCGATGAGCTATGAACTGGCACCCGGAGGCTTCAGCTTCTGGCATCCGCCCTCTTTTTCATAGCTCACGGCTCACAGCCCACTGCCTCCCTCACGCCCACTTGATCAGGCCCGCCTCCAGATCATTGCTCAGGCCCTCGATCTCAGGCAGCATCCGCACGCCGACGGAATACAGGCCGCTGTCGGGGAGGGACACCTGCGCGCTGTACTTGCCGTCGCCTTGCGGCGTGAGGGGCACGCGGGTGATGTGGTCGCCGCGCTTCAGCACGGCCTCGACGTGCAGCTCCTCGGGCTTGATACCGGCGGGGTTCACGGTCGCCTGGACCTCCACCTTCTCGCCGGGGTAGGCGGTGGCGGGGAGGTGGGCGGTCGCTTGCAGGCTGGTGTGCGGCCACTGCTGGCGCACCCAGGTCTTCCAGCTGGCGATCTCGCGGGCGCGTTGACTGCCGTTCGCAGCCAGGGCCGCCCCGCGCTGGCCCAGCGGCAGGTAGTACTTCTGCACGTAATCGATCACCTGCCGCTGCATGGAAAAGCGGGGGCTGACGGTCTGGAGGGCGCGGCGCACGGTCTGCGCCCACCCGCTGCGGCCCTCGGCGTCGGCCTGCGCGGGGGCGTAGTACAGGGGCACGATCTGATTTTCCAGCGTCTGATAGAGACTGTAGGCGTCGGCGTCGTCCTGCACCCCCAGGTCGGCGTACTCGCGGTCCTCGCCGATGGGCCAGCCGTTGGTGCCGTCATAGCCCTCGCGCCACCAGCCGTCCAGCACACTGAAATTCGGCGCGCCGTTGAAGCTGGCCTTCATGCCGCTGGTGCCCGACGCTTCCAGCGGGCGGCGGGGGTTGTTCAGCCAGATATCGACGCCCTGCACGAGGTGGCGGGCCACGTTCATATCGTAGTTCTCCAGAATGACGATCTTGCCCCGGAACTCGGGTTCCTGGCTGACCTTGTAAATCTCCTGGATAAAGGCCTTGCCGGGGTTGTCGGCGGGGTGAGCCTTGCCGGCGAAGACGAACTGCACCGGGCGGGCCGGGTCGTTCACGATGCGGCTGAGGCGGGCCTTGTCGCGGAACAGCAGGGTCGCGCGCTTGTAGGTGGCAAAGCGGCGGGCAAAGCCAATGGTCAGCGCGTTCTCGGACAGTACCGTGTCCACGGCGGCCACGTCGGCGGCCCCCGCCCCGTTGCGGGTGAGTTGCTCACGCAGGCGGCCGCGCACGAAGGTGATCATGTCGCGCTTCATGTCGAGCTGCACGTCGGAGAGCTGCGCGTCGGAGAGTTCCTCCACCGCCGTCCACATCTCCTCTTCCTGGAGGCGCTCGGTCCAGTCGGCGGGCAGCACGGTCCCCAGCAGGTCGCGCATCGCCTGCGAGGTGAAGGTGAGGTTGTGTGCCCCGTTCGTGATGTGGCCGATGGGCACTTCCTCGGCCTCCGCGCCCGGATACAGGAACTTCCACATGTCGCGGCTGACGTGGCCGTGCAGTTCGGAGACGCCGTTGGCCGCGCGGCTCAGGTTCAGGGCAAAGACGGTCATGGAAAAGGTCGGGACCCAGTGGTTGTCCCAGAACTGGTCCTGCCGGGCCAGCCCGTAGAGTTCCTCGCGCGAGGTGTGCAGGCGTGCGGGCCACGCGCCCAGGTACCTGTCCACCAGCTCGTAGGCGAAGGCGTCGTTGCCGGCGGGGACGGGCGTGTGGGTGGTGAAGAGGGTGCCCGCCGCGACGGTTTCCAGCGCGGTGCGGAAGTCCAGGCCCCCTTCCACCTGCTCGCGGATGCGCTCCAGGCCCAGCAGGGCGGCGTGGCCCTCGTTCATATGGTAGACGCCCGCCGGGACGTTCAGCGCCCGCAGCGCGCGGATGCCCGCCACACCCAGCAGGATGTACTGCTGAAGCCGCAGTTCCTGGTTGCCGCCGTAGAGCCGGGCGGTCAGCTTGCGGTCCTCCTCGCTGTTCTCGGGCACATTGGCGTCGAGCAGCAGGACCTTGATGCGGCCCACCGCCAGTTCCCAGACCCGCACATGCACGGCCCGCTCCCCGATGTGGACCTGCACGCGGGCCTCTTCCCCGTCCGGGGTTCTGGCGGGGCGGATGGGCAGGGTGGTCAGGTCCAGTTCGTCGTAGGCTTCCTCCTGCCAGCCTTCCTTGTTGAAGAACTGGCGGAAGTAGCCCTGGTGGAACAGCATCCCCACCGCCGTAAAGGGCAGCCCCAGGTCAGAGGCACTCTTGCAGTGGTCGCCCGCCAGCACGCCCAGGCCGCCGCTGTAGATGGGCAGCGACTCGTGGAGGCCGTACTCCATGCTGAAGTAGGCGACCGGGGCCAGGTTCGCCGCGTTCTGCGCGACCCAGGTGTCCTTTTTCCCCATGTAGGCGTCGAAGTCGGCCAGCACCTGCCGGTAGCGGTCCAGGTAATCGGGATCGGCGGCCGCCTGCGTGAGCCGGTCCTGGGACACCTCCAGCAGCACCCGCACCGGGTTGTGCTGGAAGCGCTCCCAGATGGCGGGGTCCAGGTCCCGGTACAGGGCCTGCGCGTGCGGCGTCCACGACCAGTACAGGTTGTAGGCGAGTTCGGACAGCCGCCCGATGGCCTCGGGAAGCTGGGGCAGTACGGTGACCTGACCGATGACGTTCATACCCGCTGAGCTTACCCCACCCGGGGTGCGGCCTCAGCCCCCGGCCGGCTCGCGGCGTTCCCAGGTCACGACGCGCTTGAGGACGGTGCGCAGCACGAACACGGCGGCAAAGAGGCCGATCTGGTTCCAGGTGGTGAGTTCCATCGTGCGCAGCAGGGTCGCGATGACCTTGAAGTTCAGGGCGAACAGGATGCCGTCCGCGACCAGCAGCCGGACACGCCGCAGCCCGCCTCCCCGGACGAGGACAAGCAGCGCAAAGGCGACGTACCCGAAGAGGACCAGATTGGTGACCAGTTCCACCAGCAGGCGCAGCAGGGGAAGCATCCCGTGGCCCCCCGCCTACGGCTGGCCCTGGTCCTGGCGGAGGGGGCCGGTGATGCTGCTGTCGGCGTCTTCCCGTCGCTGCCGCTGCGCCTCCTCGCGCACCTCCTGGCCCAGAAAATAGTTCAGGGCCGTCCGGATACCCGCGATGGCGGCCAGTCTGCCGATGGCGTCCCAGGTCGGCGAAACGGCGGTCCGCAGGATGTCGGCGGCCAGCAGAAGTTCCAGCACCACCGAGAGCCAGCGGCCCAGGCGCAGGCGAATGGCCTCCTTAAGCGACTCGGGCCGCTCGTGCTGCACGAAGAAAAGCCGCAGTGACCGCCACACCGCCTCAATCACCGCGATGCCCACGATGATGCCGGAGATGCCCTCGACCCCGGTCGCCAGGTACTGAGTAATCAGTCCGACAGTCCCCTCGAACTGGCTGAAAAAGCCTCCAAAATCCCCTTCCATCCCCGCAGCCTAGGCACGCGGCGCAGGCCCCGGGTGATAGCGCCCCACAGCGGGAGTTGAGAAACGCAGGGCGCACACGCGCTACCGTGGAGGCATGACCGTGACCCAGGGCAATGGCGAAGACCCCCAGGCCCTGCTCCATGCCGAGGGCGAACGCCTGGCCCGGCGGCTGGCGCAGACGCTCGGCGGCGGCGAGGCCGACGTGGCCCGCGCCCACCTGCTGGGCCTGAGCCTGGCCGTGAACCTGGTGAATGCCCTGCTGCCCACCGTGGAACAGGTCACGCGCCACGCGGGGAGGCCCCTGCACGCGCACCTCACGAGTGACGGGCGGGGCCGCGCCGTGGTGGAAACCGTCACGCCGGCAGGCGAGCGGCACGCCCGCCTGCCGGTGGACGACCTGCTCGACTCGGCGCTGTACCGGGGCGGGCGGCTGCATCCCACGGTCCACAGCCACCTCGCGGAGGCGATGCACGGCAGCGAACACCACGCCACGCGCGCCCTGGCCGCCTGCCTGAAAAGTGCGCCCGTGCTGGACGCGCTGCGGCGGCACCTCACGGCGCTGCTGAAGACGGCGTGAGCGGCTTTAGACGGTGGGCAGCAGGGCTGCGACCTCCGCGCGCACAGCCTGCATGAACTCGTCAGGCTGTGCCGTGGTGCCCTGCGCGAGTGTGGGCCGCCCACCGCCCTTGCCCCCCGTGACCTTCAGGACCGCACCCAGCAGTGCCCCGGCGGGAACATCCGCCCGCCCACTGCCGATGCCGCAGCGGCCCTCCGGGGCGAGGGCCACCCGCACCTCCCCTGCCGGCGTGGCGCTCAGGGCACCGGGAAGCAGGGCCGCGTCGCCCAGGGTCAGGACGCGCAGGGGCACCCCGGCCACCTCCTCCAGCGGGGCAGCCTCTGCCAGGGCACGCGCGAGGTGGTCACGCAGGGCGGCGGCCTCGGCCTTCAGCGCGTCCCGCTCGGCCACCAGGGCGGACACCCGCCCCGGCAGGTCCGCGACCGAGGTGCTGAAGCCCTGGGCCAGGGTGCGGGCCTGGCGGTAGACGTCCGCGAGGTACTCGCCCGCCTCCTCCCCCGCCATGAAAAACACGCGGGTCAGGCCACTCCGAATCCGCTCGGTCCGCAGCACGACCACCGGGGCGGCCAGGCTGGCGCGGGGGACATGGGTGCCGCCGCAGGCACTCACGTCGAAGGGGGTGCCCTCCGCGTCCCGGAAGATGACCAGCCGCACGTCGCCGCGCACCTTCGTCTCCCGGCGCAGGGGGTAGTGGGGCAGTTCCGTTTCGGGGACGGTGGGCGTGTCCAGCGTCAGCTCGCGGCGGGCGAGCGTCCCCCGCAGCAGCGCCTCGGCGGCGCGCACATCGGCTTCCGTCGGTTCGCCCTCCAGGTCCAGGGTGATTTCGGCGTTCCTCATGCTGACCGCCGCCACCCGGAAGGCCGGGTTCACGCGGTGGAAGGCCTGCGCCAGCAGATGCTCGGCGCTGTGCCGGGCCATGTGCCGCCAGCGCCGCGCCGCGTCCACCTCCCCCGTCACGGGGGTCCCCACCGGGGGCACCTCCCCTTCCACCTCATGCCAGACGGTGCCGCTGGGTTTGTCCTTGCGGGTGTCCAGAACCGGCATCTCACCGCCGGGCCAGCGCAGCACCCCCGTGTCCCCGTTCTGGCCGCCGCCCTCCGGGTAAAAGGCGGTCGCGTCCAGGGCCACCGCGCCCTCCCGGACGGCTGTGACGGTGGCCGTGAAAGTCAGGGCGGTGGGGGCCTCGTGATAGAGGGGGCGGGTCATGCGGGCACGAGGCGGTGGGGCCGGGGGGTCAGGCCCTGCTGGCGCACCAGCCGGCGGACCTCCTGGCAGCGGCAGCCGGGGTAGGTGCAGAGCAGCGCCTCCGGGTCCTGGGTCAGCAGGCGCACGGTTTCGTCCACCAGGTCGCGCACCCGGTACAGCCGCAGGGTGGCCGCGCCGACCTTGACCGACTGGCCGCGCACGTGGGGTTCCAGCCGCGCGAAATCCGCCGAGCAGTTGGGGAAGGCGGTGGGCAGCACCTGCCCCTCCAGCGGCACGTAGCGCGTGAGCAGGGGCATCCCCGCCACGTGTTCGCCATAGTGGACGGTCGTGTTGCTGTCGAAGTCCACCCCCATCAGCAGGGCGTGGCCGTCCAGGTCGTACAGGGCACCGACCGGCTGGTACGGGCTGGCAAGGGTCTGGGCCGCCGTCACCCGCTCCGCCTCCGCCCCCCGCGCGATGAAGCTGAGGGTGGGGTGAAAACTCCGCACGGCGTCCCGGCGCTCCACCAGTTCCTGCGGCACGCGCCCGATGTCGCGGCTCACCCGCGAGTCGCGGTGAAAGCGGGCGTGGACCGGGGCCGTGGCCGACCGCAGCAGCGTGCCGTAGGTAAAGGCCGGGGCCACCACCGTCGCCGCCCGCCCCACCAGCGTCTCCACCACCGTCCGCGCCCCGCCCTCCAGTTGCCCGAAGGCCTTGAGGCTCGCGTGGACGATGACATGCTGCGAGCCGTCCAACCCCAGTTCGGCCAGCCCCGCGTCCAGGTCGGCGGGCGTGACGGGCGTTTTGCGGAGCAGGTTCAGCACGGCCTCAGCTTACCAGCGCGTCACCTCCAGGAAGCCAGTCCGGCCCACAGAGAGCGCAGAGAGCAGCCAGCGACCAGCCGCCAGCAGAGGAAAGCGAACGCCCTCGCCTCCCCGTCTGTCTTTTCAAACTTTGGAGCGGCTGCCCAAGTCCCACCCTTCAAGCGGGCAGGCCTGGAAGACGAGCCGTTCGGGCCGCCAGGCCCGAGGCCGCCCGGCGGGCTGAGCCTGGCAACCAGCGGGAAACCGGGGCGAAGCCTGACCCCCTTCCAGCGTAAGGAACCCCCTTGCCTAGCGCAGCGCCGCTCCCCCCTGCCCCCCGGTGGGGGGTAGGGGGGCTGGGGGGGCGGGGGGAAGCTCGCTACAAGTTGCCCGGCCCCAAAGAATTATCCCGCCTCACAAGGAGCGGAGGCCAAACTACCCCCTCACTTCACGAACAGCATCTGCCGGTACGTCGGCAGCGGCCAGTGCTTGTCGGCCACCACCTTTTCCAGCCGATCGGCAGCCTGGCGCACCTCACGCATGGCGGGCAACACGTGGTCGCGGACGTGGTGGGCCTTGTCGTGCATCTCGTCGCCGCCCAGCGTCCGGTTCTGCTCGCGCAGGGCCTGGAGGGCGTCGTACAGCTCGTCGGTGAGCTGGCAGACCTCGCGGGCGGTGGCCTCCACGGCGCGGCTGGCGATCCGGACGGCACCGAGGTCGCCCAGGTAATCGGCGGCGGCGGGCAGAATGATCGTCTGGGCGATGTACTCGGTCGTCTCGCCCTCGATGTTGACCGTCTTGAAGTAGATGTCGTACATGATTTCCTGCCGGGCCGCGAGTTCGCGCTCCGACAGCACGCCGAACCTCCCGAACAGATCGACATTCTTGGGGTCGGTCAGGTGGGGAATGGCGTCCAGGCTGGTGCGCAGGTTCAGCAGGCCGCGCCCGTGTTCAGCCTCGTGGTGCCACTCGGCGCTGTAGCCGTCGCCGTTGAAGACGATGCGCCGGTGCTGGCGGTAGGTGTCGCGCACCAGTTCGCCCACCGCCGAGTCGAGGTCCATGCCGCCCTCCAGCCGCGCCTTCAGCTCGGCGGTCAGGCTCTGCACGGCGTCCGCAACGATGGTGTTCAGCACCGTGACCGGGAAGCTGATGCTCTGGCTGCTGCCCGCCGCGCGAAACTCGAACTTGTTCCCGGTAAAGGCAAAGGGACTGGTGCGGTTGCGGTCCCCGGCATGACGCGGGATGGGCGGCAGCACGCTGGAGCCGAGGCCCAGCAGCCCCGCGGCGGTCCCGCGCCCCCCCTCGCCGCTATCGATGCGGTCGAGGATGTCGGTCAGCTCGCTGCCCAGGAAGATGGAGATGATCGCGGGCGGGGCCTCGTTCGCGCCGAGGCGGTGGTCGTTGCTGGCGCTGGCGACCGAAATACGCAGCAGGTCCTGATGCTCGTCCACGGCCCGCAGGACCGCCGCGCAGAAGAACAGGAATTGCAGGTTCTCGTGCGGGGTGTCGCCGGGTTCCAGCAGGTTTTCGCCCGCGTCGGTGGCCATGCTCCAGTTGCAGTGCTTGCCCGAGCCGTTCACACCCGCGAAGGGTTTCTCGTGCAGCAGACAGACCAGGCCGTACTTGCGCGCGGTGTTGCGGAGAACTTGCATGATCAGCTGCTGGTGGTCGGCGGCCACGTTGCTGTCCTCGTAGATGGGCGCAATCTCGAACTGGCCGGGGGCGACCTCGTTGTGGCGGGTCTTAACCGGAATGCCCAGGGCGTACAGTTGCAGCTCGGCGTCGGTCATGAAGCTCAGCACCCGGTCGGGAATCGCGCCGAAGTAGTGGTCTTCCAGTTCCTGCCCGCGCGGCGGCTGCGCGCCGAAGAGGGTCCGGCCCGTCATCACCAGGTCGGGGCGGCGGTAGAAGTACTCCTCCGCGATCAGGAAGTATTCCTGCTCCACACCCATGCTGCTGCCCACGCGCGTGCCCGCCGAGGCCCCGAACAGGTGCAGCGCGGGCGTGACGACCCGGTTGAGCGCCTCGGTCGAGCGCAGCAGCGGCGTCTTGTTGTCGAGCGCCTCCCCTGTCCAGGCGGCGAAAACGGTCGGGATGCACAGGGTCGCGCCGTTGGCGTGGCGCATGATAAAGGCCGGGCTGCTGGGGTCCCAGGCGGTGTAGCCGCGCGCCTCGAAGGTCGCACGCAGGCCCCCCGACGGGAAGGACGAGGCGTCGGGTTCGGCCTGGATCAGTTCCTTGCCACTGAAGGTCGCCATCGCCAGGCCGTCCCCGTTGGGCGACAGGAAGGAATCGTGCTTCTCGGCGGTCGCGCCGGTCAGCGGCTGGAACCAGTGCGTGTAGTGCGTCGCGCCCCGCTCCATCGCCCAGGTTTTCATGGCGAGGGCGACCGTCTCGGCAATCGCCGGGTTCAGCCGCTCGCCGCGTTCCACCGTGCCGCGCAGGCTGCGGTAGTCGGCCTTGGAGAGGCGGGTCTTGAGTTCCTCCAGGGTCAGCACGTCGCTGGCGAACAGTTCCCCGACCACCTGGGCGGGAGGCGTGGGCGCGGGGGCATCGACGCGCCAGTTGCGCGCGGCGGACATCACGTCAAAGTCGTGGTTCATGGCTTCCCTCCAGCACAGGGGCCACCGACGGGCGCACCCTGCGAACGCCGCGAGTATAGGCGCAACGTCGCGGGGTGGTCAATGCAGAGAGGACAAGTTGCACAGATAATTCACAGACCGGCGAGATTTTCTTCCGGATTTTGCAATTTGTTCTAAGTTTTTTAGCCGGGCAGCTATACTTTCGGGAACAGCCTGCGTCCCCCTCCCCCCAGGCTTGCACCGCTCCCCCCACGCCCGTTACGGTCAATGGACCACGGAGGCTCCCCTTTCATGACCCTCAACCCTAACCCCACACCCACCCCCGAGGCTCTGCTCGCCACCCTCGACGCCGAGAACGTGGCCTTCCTGCGCCTGCAATTCACCGACATCCTAGGCACCACCAAGAACGTCGAGGTGCCGCGCTCGCAGTTCGAGAAGGCGCTGCGCGGTGACGTGACCTTCGACGGCAGCGCCGTGGAGGGCTTCACCCGCGTCGAGGAGAGCGACATGCTGCTCTCGCCCGACCTCTCCACCTTCCTGATCTATCCGCCCTTCTCGCCCGAGGACGCCGCCAGTGGCCGCATTGCCCGGCTGATCTGCGACGTGACGCTGCCGGACGGCACGCCCTTCGAGGGCGACCCCCGTTTCGTGCTGAAGCGGCAGGTGGAACGTGCCCGCGCACTGGGCTTCGAGATGTTTGTCGGCACCGAACCTGAGTTCTTCCTGTTCGAGCGCACGCCGGCGGGGGTGGGCAGCACCGTCACCCACGACCGCGCCGGGTACTTCGACCTGGCCCCCATCGACAAGGGCGAGCGCATCCGCCGCGAGATCACGCAGCGGCTGGTGCAGATGGGCTTCGAGATCGAGGCCGCCCACCACGAGGTCGCGCCCGGACAGCACGAGATAGACTTCCGCTACGCGCCCGCGCTGGAAACCGCCGACCGCATCGCCACCTTCAAGTTCGTGGTCAAGCGGGTGGCGCTGGAACACGGCCTGCTGGCGAGCTTCCTGCCCAAGCCCATTGCGGGGGTGAACGGCTCGGGGATGCACTGCCACCTCAGCCTCTTTCGGGAGGGGCAGAACGCCTTTGCCGACCCGGGGGGCGAACACGGCCTCTCGGACACGGCGCGGCACTTTATCGCGGGGGTGCTGGAACATGCGGGCGGCATGACGGCCATCACCAATCCGCTGGTAAACAGCTACAAGCGGCTGGTGCCGGGCTACGAGGCCCCGGTCAACGTGGCCTGGAGCACCAGCAACCGCACCGCCCTGATTCGCATTCCCGCCAAGCGCGGCCACTCCACCCGCGCCGAGGTGCGGATGCCCGACCCCAGTTGCAACCCCTACCTGGCGCTGGCCGTGCTGCTGGCCGCCGGACTGGACGGGCTGGCGCAGAAGATGGAGCCGCCGCCCGCCATCGCCCGCAACATCTTCCGCATGACCGTGCGCGAGAAGCGCCACCACCGCATCCGCGAACTGCCCGCCGACCTGCGCGAGGCCGTGGACGAACTGGAAAAGGACCCGGTGGTGGCGGGCGCACTGGGCGAACATGTGATGGAGCATTTCGTGGCCGCCAAGCGGGCCGAGTGGCGCGACTACAGCACCACGGTTCACCCCTGGGAACTGGAACGCGCACTGGACCTGATCTGACCCGCCGGAAGCATCAGCAGGGAGCCGTGAGCCAAGTGTGATGGGAAAGGGACGGAGAAATGTTGCTCTCTTCAGCTTGGCGTCAGCAATCCGGACCCCCGAAAAGACAAGAAAAGCGCATGACATTGCAAAAGGCCTCATGAGCGGCACATTGACTTCCCTTTAAGACGTGCCTAGAATCAGGCGCATCTCAACACAGGCGCGTGAAGCGCAAGAGTTTTCCCGGAGGACGCATGAAGAAAACCGCCCTGAGCCTTTCCGTCTTGGCCGCTCTCGCGCTGGGCAGTGCCCACGCCGCCACCGTCGTCAAGGTCGCCACCATCAGCCCGCTGTCGGGTAGCAGCAGCAACCTGGGCCTCCAGATCAAGAACGGCACCCAGCTCGCCATCAACGAGATGAAGGACGAGTTCGCCAAGCTGGGCATGACCCTCCAGCTCGTCGCCTACGACGACCAGGCCGACCCGGCCACCGGGACCGCCGCCGCCCGCCGCGTCGCCGCGGACCGCTCCATCCTAGGCGTGGTGGGCACCCTGAACAGCGGTGTGGCGATTCCCGCCAGCGCGGTGCTCGCGCCCAGCCACGTGGTGATGGTCAGCCCGTCCAACACCAACGAAAAGGTCACCGACCGCGGCCTGAAGAACATGAACCGCGTGTGCGCCCGCGACGACGCCCAGGGACCGGCGGGCGGGAACTTCGTGACCAACACGCTCAAGGCCAAGCGCGTGTACGTGCTGAACGACAAGACCCCCTACGGGCAGGGGCTGTCCGACCAGGCCGAGAAGGAGATGAAGGACAACGGGGCCACCATCGTGCAGAGCGAGGGTGTGGCCGCCGAGGAGCGCGACTTCACCGCCATCATCACCAAGATCCAGGCCCTCAAGCCCGACGCCATCTACTTCGGTGGTCTGTACGGCCAGGTCGGTCCCTTCGTCAAGCAGCTCCGCGACAAGGGCATCCAGACCCCCGTCATCGGCGGCGACGGCTACGACAGTGACGACCTGGTGAAGCTGGCCGGGACCGGGGCCACCAACATCTACTTCACCACCGTTGCGCCGCCCGTGGACGCCGTGCCTGCCGCCAAGCTGCTGGCCGGCAACTACCAGAAGACCTTCGGCAGCAACATCCAGGGCTACGGCGTGATGAGCTATGACGCCGCCCGCGTGGTGCTGCTGGGCATCCTGAACGCCGCCAAGGCCAACGGGAACAAGGTCCCCTCCCGCACCCAGGTCGAGACGTCTGTTCGCAACGGCAGCTACAACCTGCTGACCGGCCCGGTCAAGTTCGACAAGAACGGCGACCGCATGGCGGCCAAGATGTACGTGATCGCCGTCAAGGACGGTAAGCGCAGCACCGCGGGCACCGTCAGCGTCACGCGCAAGTAACCCGGCGGCCCGGCTGGCCCCGCAAACACCAGCAACCGGCCAGCCAGGAAGCAGGACCCACCGTGCGAGAGGGAGGATCTCTTCCCCCCTTCGCACGGTTTTCCTTACCCCATCCGGAAAACAGGTGTCTCTCCGGGCCACAGCCCCAGACGCAACAGAATGCTGGAGCAATGTCTTCTCCCGGCAATTCGGTTTGTCAGAAGAACAAAAGGGCACAACGGGATGGCTGTGGTCCGGATGAGCCGCCCATTGACTTGATCTTTAGCTCTCCCTACAATCGGGCATTCCAAAGGGCGCAGCGCGCACGACCTCGGAGGAGTATGAAGCACATCGCCCCGGGCCTTTCCCTGGCCCCCACGCACAGCAGCAGGCGCGGTCTGGGCGGTATCATCAAGACCACCTTTCAGCAAAACGGACGGGCGGTCCTCCCGCTCCCCCGGTCAGGCCTGTCCGGCCCGCTTCTGGCTGCCCCCGGCAAGTTGATGCGCGGCGCGGTGGTGGGGGGCACAGGCGGCTCCTTTCCGGACAGGCCACAGTTCAGAGCAGCGTTCTCAGGCAAGGCAGTCAGGTGATGCATGGATTTTCAGACGGTCGGTAACATTCTGCTTCAGGTGCTGGTGGGTGGCCTGAGTCTTGGCGTGCTGTACGCCATCGTCGCGCTGGGCTATACGCTGGTGTACGGCGTGCTGCAACTTATCAATTTTGCCCACAGTGAGGTGTTTATCACCGGGGGCATCGTCGCCTATCTGGTGTTCTCCGGGCTTCAGGGGGCCGCCATGAACGGGTACCTGAAGCTGCTGCTCGCGGGGCTGGCGGCGATGGCAGTCTCGGGGCTGCTGAACGTGCTGATCGAGCGCCTGGCCTACCGGCCCTTGCGCGGCGCACAGCGCCTGGTGCCGCTGATCACGGCCATCGGCGTGTCGCTGGTCTTGCAGGACCTGCTGCGCTTCCTGGTGGGCCTGCGCGGGCAGTTCGACCTGAGCGTGCCGCTGCCGCAGGGCTTTGCCAACCCCATCACGTCGGTGCTGGGCGTGAATGTCAGCAACCTCAACCTCCAGGTCAAGGACATCATCCTGATCGTGGTGGCGGCGCTGATGCTGGTCGGCCTGAACCTGCTGGTGAACCACACCCGGCTGGGCCGCGCAATTCGCGCCGTCGCCCACGACCGCCAGACCTCGGGGCTGATGGGCATCGACGCCAACCGCATCATCAGCCTGACCTTTCTGATCGGCGGGGCGCTGGGCGGACTGGGCGGCGTGATGTTCGCCATGAAGTACCAGGCGCTCAACGCCTACAGCGGCACGGTGCCGGGTCTCAAGGCCTTTACGGCGGCGGTGCTGGGCGGCATCGGCAGCATTCCCGGCGCGGTGGTGGGCGGGCTGGTGCTGGGGTGGCTGGAGACGCTGCTGGGCGTGATCAGCCTCTTCAGCGCGATTCCCGGCCTGAGCTGGCTGGGGGCCATCAAGGCCGAGTACAAGGACATCGGTGCCTTCCTGGCCCTGATCCTGATTCTGTTCCTCAAGCCCGCGGGCCTGCTGGGCCGGGCCACCACGGAGAAGGTGTAACATGACCAGCCTTTCTGCATCTCCACGCGGCCAGGCGGGCGACCGCACCCTGCCGCTGCTGGCCTACACCGCTGTCACGGCGCTGCTGCTGATCTTCCTGCGCGGCCAGGTGGCCGACGGTCCGGCCCGGCTGCTGCAACCGGTGCTGTTCGGGGCCTTTTTGCTGTCCCTGCTGTTCGCCTACCAGTGGCGCGCGGCGGGCTGGGCCAAGACACTGGTCTTCGCCGCCGGCATCGGCTTCGTGCTGCCCTTCATGGGCCGTGACAACACGTCCTATTTCGATCTGGTCATCCAGATGCTGATCTTCGCGGCGCTCGCGCTGGGCCTCAACATCGTGGTGGGGCTGGCAGGACTGCTGGACCTGGGGTATATCGCCTTTTTCGCGGTGGGAGCGTACCTGTGGGGAGTCTTCGGCAGTCCACAGTTCGGGACCGTCACGGGCAACGCCGCTTTTGCTGGTGGCGTCAACCCGCACCTGTTCTGGCTCTTTATTCCGCTGGCGGTGCTGGCAGCGGCGCTAGTGGGCGTGCTGATCGGCCTGCCAGTGCTGAAGCTCAAAGGGGACTACCTCGCCATCGTGACGCTGGGCCTGGGCGAGGTGGTGCGCATCTTCGCCAACAACCTGGGCGTGACCAACGGGCCGCAGGGCATCGACGCCATCCAGAGCGCTCCGGTGCCCTGGCTGAACGCGCTGGCCCGCAACCTGGGCTTTTCGGAAGACCAGTACCGCCTGTTTTTCCTGTACCTGCTGGTGCTGGTCGTGATCGCCATCGTGATTCTGGTGAACTACCGCCTCGACCGCTCCAAGATCGGGCGGGCCTGGATCGCCATCCGCGAGGACGAGATCGCGGCGCAGGCGATGGGTGTGCCGCTGCTGCGAACCAAGCTGCTGGCCTTTGCGACCGGCGCGAGCTTTGCCGGGGCGATGGGGGTGCTGTTCGCGGCCAAGCAGAACTTCATCGACCCCAAGAGCTTCGACTACTTCCAGTCGATCGGCGTGCTGAGCATGGTGATTCTGGGCGGCATGGGCAACATCGCCGGGGTGTTCCTGGGCGCGGTGGTGGTCACGCTGCTGAACCTGATGGTGCTGCCCACCCTCTCGGAGGTCCTCCAGCAGAGCTTCCCCAACCTGAACCAGAACCTCGACCCCAGCAAGTACCAGCGCCTGATCTTCGGGCTGGTGCTGGTGCTGATGATGCTCTACCGCCCTGAAGGGCTGCTGCCCAGTGCCCGGCGCAAGGCCGAGATGCACGCGGACGAACCCGCCCCCGACAGCATCGCAGAGCAGAACGCGCTGGAGGGCGACACCGGGAGCGAGGTGTACTCGCCGGGCCTGAGTACCATCAAGGAAAACGACCGGACAGGAAGTGAACGATGAGCGCCCTTCTCGACGTGCAGCACCTCACCAAGACCTTTGGCGGCCTGACCGCCGTGAACGACGTGACCTTTCAGGTGCCCGAGCGCAGCATCATCAGCGTGATCGGGCCGAACGGGGCGGGCAAGACGACCTTCTTCAATCTGATTACCGGCATCTATGCCCCCGATCAGGGCAATATCACGCTGGCCGGGCAGAGCCTGGTGGGGCTGAGGCCCGATCAGGTGGTCAGCGCCGGCATCGCGCGCACCTTTCAGAACATCCGCCTGTTTCCCAGCATGACCGCCGAGGAGAACATCATGCTGGGGCGCGGCACCCGCCTGAAGACCGGCTTCTGGGACGCGGTGCTGCGCAACGGCACCTTCCGGCGCGACGAGGACAACGCGCACGAGACGGCAGAGGTGCTGCTGGACTTCGTGGGCCTGAGCCGGTGGCGCGACGAACTCTCCACCAACCTCCCCTACGGCGATCAGCGCAAGCTGGAGATTGCCCGCGCCCTGGCGACCACGCCCAAGCTGATCCTGCTGGACGAACCCGCCGCCGGGATGAACCCGCGCGAAACCGAGGACCTCAAGGCCCTGATCCGGCGCATCCGCGACGACTTGGGCGTGACGGTGGTCCTGATCGAACACGACATGCGCCTGGTGATGACCCTGTCGGAAAACATCACGGTGCTGAACTACGGCAGCAAGCTCAGCGAGGGCCTTCCCCATCAGGTCCGCAACGACCCACAGGTGATGGAAGCCTACCTGGGGCGCGGCGCGGCGGCGGGCGAGTACGGCAAGGAGGCAAGGCACCATGGCTGAGGGGCAGGTTCCGGAAAGCACAACCATCGTGGCGAGCGCCGTGCCGGGGGGCGGGGCGCAGGCGGTGCAGGAAGGTATTCTCCGCAAGGTGGGCGCTTCCCTGCTGGAACTGAAGGATATCCACACCTACTACGGCCACATCCACGCCCTCAAGGGCCTGAACATGACCGTCAACACGGGCGAGATTGTGGCCCTGATCGGCGGCAACGGGGCGGGCAAGACCACCACCTTGCGGACCATCAGCGGCATGATGAAGCCGCGCACGGGCACGGTGGTCTATGACGGCCAGAACGTGACTGGGCTGCCGTCCTACACCATCATGCCGCGCGGCATGAGCCACGTGCCGGAGGGCCGCCGCATCTTTCCGCAGCTCACCGTGCGCGAGAACCTGGAGGTGGGGGCGTATACCGTCACCAATCGCCGCGTGATCGAGGAACGCATTCAGGAGGCCTTTGCGCTGTTTCCCCGCCTCAAGGAGCGCGAGACGCAGCTCGGCGGCACCATGTCGGGCGGCGAGCAGCAGATGCTGGCGATTGCCCGCGCCCTGATGGTCGATCCCCGGCTGCTGCTGCTGGACGAACCCAGCATGGGCCTGTCGCCCCTGTTCGTCGAGGCGATCTTCGACATCGTGGAGCGGCTCAACCGCGAGCGCGGCACCACTATCCTGCTGGTGGAGCAGAACGCCAGCATGGCCCTGGCAATCGCCGACCGCGCCTACGTGCTGCAAACCGGCGAGATCAAGCTCAGCGGCCCCGCCGCCGACATCGCCCGCGACGAGAGCGTGCGCAAGGCGTACCTGGGCGACGAGTAACCCTCTCCTCTATGCAGGCTGGGGCCGCTTCCCACGTGGAGGCGGCCTGGCCATTTGATGTGCTCGCGCGGCGTGCATCCGGTATGGTCAGCCATGCCACGAGCCTTGCTGGTCGCCGCCACACTGCTGCTGAGCGCCTGCGTGCCCACCCTCCAGACGGCGGTGGACCCCGCCCGCCTGCCCGCCGCCACCGACTATGGCCCCCACGCCTTTCCGATGGAATGGTGGTACGTGAGCGGCTTTCTGCCGGAAGAGGGGCTGGCCTTTCACTGGGCGCAGTTCCAGGTGCGGGCGGCGAATGTGCCGGTACCCGTGATGATCTCGCACCTGGCGCTGACCGACCTGCGCACCGGCCAGGTGACGTTTCTGGAGCAGTCGCCGGGGCTGGGGCAGGCAGCCTTCCCGCCGCTGAAGCTGGGCCAGGGGAACTGGCGGCTGGAGCAGCAGGGCACGGACTTCCGGCTGAACGCGGGGCCACTCGACCTGACCCTGCACCCGCTCAAGGGGCCGGTGCTGCACCCGCCCGGCTACAGCGGCAGCGCCGAAACGGGTCTGCTGTACTACCAGGGCGTGACCCGGCTGGCCCTGTCCGGCCAGGTGGCGGGCCGCAGCGTGCAGGGGCAGGCCTGGCTGGATCACCAGTGGGGCAACCAGATTCCGGGCCGGGCGGCGCTGTGGGACTGGTTCAGCGTGCAGCTCCGGGGCGGCGATGACCTGATGGTGTACCGCGTGCGGACCCCGGACGGCCGGGTGGTACAGACCGTGGGCAGCATCGTGGACGCGCGGGGGAACGCCCGACCTGCCACCAACCTGACGGTGGAGCCGGGCCGCACCTGGCAGAGCGCGGGCGGCCGGACCTACACCCTGTCCTGGCACCTGCGCGCCGACGAGTTCGACCTGACGGCGGAAGCTGTGCGGGATGAGCAGGAACTCCTGAGCCGCACCACGAACATCGCCTACTGGGAAGGCCCCATCCGGGTCATGGGCACCTGGGGCGGCCAGCCTGAGACAGGACAGGGCATGTTGGAGGTGGTGGGTGGCCTGCTCCAGCCCCCGGCGAAACCACAGTGACCTTCACGCCAAAGTGAAGCCTCAATAAAGTTGACATGACTGCACTCAAGTTTTACAATTGTGACACTTGAGGAGGACATCTTGAACCCCGAACGCTTCACCGAGGCGGCGACGCAGGCCCTGGCCAGCGCGCAGCAACTCGCACAATCCAATCAGCAACAGACCCTGACCGTGGCGCATGTCCTGCGTGCGCTGCTCGACAACGACACCGCCGCCCGCGCGCTGACCACTGCCGGGGGCGACCTGAACGCCATCCGCCAGGCGCTCGACGCCGAGATTGCCAAACTCCCGCGCGTGCAGGGGGGCGGCGAACAGCTTTACCTCGACCCGGCCCTGGCCCGCGCGCTGCAAGGCGCGGAGAAGGAAGCCCAGGCCCTGGGCGACAGCTTCATTGCCGCCGACACGCTGCTGCTGGCGCTGCGGGCCGAGAGCCGCGCGCCCGGCCTGCCCGCCGAGGCCGCCCTGCGCGAGGCCGTGGCAACTGCCAGGAAAGGAAAAACCGTGACCAGCAAGACTGCCGAACAACAATTTGACGCCCTGGAAAAGTACGGCACCGACCTGACCCAGCGCGCCCGCGACGGCAAGTTCGACCCGGTGATCGGCCGCGACGAGGAAATCCGCCGCGTGATGCAGATTCTGCTGCGCCGCACCAAGAACAACCCCGTGCTGATCGGTGAACCCGGCGTCGGCAAGACGGCCATCGCGGAGGGCCTCGCTATCCGCATCGTGAAGGGCGACGTGCCCGAGGGCCTGCGCAACAAGCGCATCGTCTCGCTGGAGATGGGCAGCCTGCTCGCCGGGGCCAAGTTCCGCGGCGAGTTCGAGGAACGCCTCAAGGGCGTGATCGACGAGGTGGTGCAGTCCGCGGGCGAGATCATCCTCTTCGTGGACGAGCTGCACACCATCGTGGGGGCGGGCAAGACCGAGGGCAGCCCCGACGCGGGCAACATGCTCAAGCCCGCGCTGGCCCGTGGCGAGCTGCACCTGATCGGCGCGACCACCCTGGACGAGTACCGCGAGATCGAGAAAGACCCCGCGCTGGAGCGCCGGTTCCAGCCCGTGTTCGTGGACGAGCCGAGCGTGGAGGACACCATCTCCATCCTGCGCGGCATCAAGGAGAAGTACCAGGCGCACCACAACGTCAACCTCACCGACCCCGCCCTGGTGGCCGCCGCGCAGCTTTCCAACCGCTACATTACCGACCGCCAGCTTCCTGACAAGGCGATCGACCTGATCGACGAGTCGGCGGCCCGGCTGCGCATGGCGCTGGAATCCAGCCCCGAACGCATCGACCAGCTCGAACGCCGCAAGCTGCAACTGGAGATTGAGCGCGAGGCCCTGCGCAAGGAAAAGGACGTGGACTCGCAAAACCGCCTGCTGGACATCGAGGACCAGCTCAAGGCCCTGACGGACGAGCTGACCGAGGTGCGCAGCCGCTGGGAAGCCGAGCGGCAGGAGGTCCAGGCCCTGCGCGAGAAGCGTGACGCGCTGGACCAGGTGCGGACCGACATCGAAAAGGCGCGGCGCGAGTACGACCTGGGCCGGGCGGCGCAGCTCGAATACGGCACCCTGCCCCAGCTCGAAAAGGACGTGCAGGACCTGGAGCGCAAGCTCAAGGGGGCCGAGTTCGCCCACATGGAAGTGACCGACGAGGACATCGCCGCCGTCGTGAGCCGCTGGACGGGCATTCCGGTCAACAAGCTGATGGAGGGCGAGCGCGAGAAGCTGCTGCAACTCGAAGAACAGCTTCACAACCGCGTGATCGGGCAGGACCGCGCCATCGTGAGCGTGGCGGACACCATTCGCCGGGCACGCGCTGGCCTGAACGACCCCAACCGGCCCCTGGGTTCGTTCATGTTCCTGGGACCCACGGGCGTCGGCAAGACCGAGCTGGCCAAAGCCCTGGCCGAGTTCCTCTTCGACTCGCCCGACGCGATGGTCCGCATCGACATGAGCGAGTACATGGAGAAGCACAGCGTCTCGCGCCTGATCGGTGCCCCTCCCGGCTACGTGGGCTACGAGGAAGGCGGCCAGCTGACCGAGGCCGTGCGCCGCCGCCCCTACACGGTGATTCTGCTCGACGAGATTGAAAAGGCGAACCCCGACGTGTTCAACGTGCTGCTTCAGGTGCTGGACGATGGCCGCCTGACCGACGGGCAGGGCCGCACGGTGGACTTCCGCAACACGCTGATCATCATGACCAGCAACATCGGGTCGCCCCTGATTCTGGAGGCGCAAGCCCGTGGCGACAGCCCCGAGAGCATCCGCGAGCAGGTGCTGGCCGTGCTGCAAGGACACTTCCGCCCCGAGTTCCTGAACCGCATCGACGACATCATCGTGTTCGACGCGCTGACGCCTGGCGACCTGCACCGCATCGTGGACATTCAGCTCGGTGGCTTGCGCCGCCGCCTGGCCGACCGCCGCGTCACGCTGCACCTGACCGACGCCGCCAAGGACAAGCTCGCCCAGATCGGCTACGACCCCGCCTTCGGTGCCCGCCCCCTCAAGCGCGCCATCGCCCGCGAGATCGAGACGCCGCTGGCCCGCGAAATCCTGCAAGGCCACGTGCCGGAAGGCAGCTCGCTGACCGTGGATTACGACGGGAACGGGTTCCGGTTCGAGACAGGCGTGCTGCACTGAGGCGTTAGGTATCAGGAACAGAGAAGCCGCTGCTCAGCAACGGGCAGCGGCTTTGTTCATGGGGCAGCGTGGGGTGAACACTTCCCCCACCATGCCTCCTGCCAGAAGAAAGAGCCGCCGCCCGAATTAAGGGCAGCGGCTCTTCTTGGTACGTTCAGCGGCGGGTGGTGGTCGTGGTGGTGCGGGTATCCACGTAGCGGCGGTTGCCCGACAGACCGGCCAGACCAATCAGACCGGCAAGGCCCAGCCAGCCCCAGTCGAAGCCACGGTTGTTGTTCGTGGTGGTGGTCGTGGTCGTGTCCGTCGTGCTGGTGGTGCCAGCAGTCCCGGTGGTATCGGTCGTGCCGGTTCCCGTGGTGTCCGTCGTTCCGGTAGTATCGGTGGTCCCCGTACCGGTCGTGTCCGTGCCGGTGGTATCGGTCCCCGTGGTGTCGGTCGTGCCGGTTCCGGTCGTGTCAGTCCCCGTCGTCCCCGTGGTGTCCGTCCCGGTCGTGTCGGTTCCCGTGGTGTCCGTCGTGCCGGTTCCGGTAAGGTCCGTACCCGTGGTGTCGGTGCCCGTCGTTCCGGTGGTATCGGTGGTCCCCATTCCGCTGGTGTCAGTCCCAGTGGTTCCGGTCGTGCTCGTGCCCGTCGTATCGGTACCGGTCGTATCGGTCCCGGTCTGGGCCAGGGCAGTCATGGGCAGGGTCAGCAGGGCCGTCAGGGTCAGCATCTTCAGCGTCTTATTCATAACTGACGTCAGTGTGAACCAGAATCCCGGACGGCACATCTCAGAGGTGAGATTTTTCCTTGACCAAACCTCTATGAATATGGAGCCGCCTCTTCAGGCGGTAGGCTGCCACACCAGTCCTACGGCTTCCTCGACGCTGCGCACGCCCTCGCGCCCGTCCAGGCCGGGAGGGACGATCAGGTTGCGGTAGCCCGCGCGTCCGGCTTCCTCCGCGCGGCGCAGCGCCCCCTGGGTCGAGCGGACCTCGCCCGCCAGGCCCACTTCCCCAAAGACGGCGACGTTGCCCGGCAGCGCCCGGCCCACCACGGCGGAATACACGGCCAGCGCGACCGGGAGGTCGAGGCCGGGGTCGGGGACCTTCAGGCCGCCCGCCAGGTTCACGTACACGTCCAGCCCGCCCAGCGTGAGGTCCAGGCGGCGTTCCAGCACGGCCAGCACCACGTCCACGCGCCGGGGGTCCAGGCCCACCACCACGCGCCGGGCGTTGGGATAGGGCGTCTTGCTTGCCAGCGCCTGCACCTCCAGCAGCATGGGGCGCTGGCCGTCGATGGTTGCGGCGACCACGCTGCCCGGCACGCCGACGGGCCGCTCGGCCAGGAAGGCGGCGCTGGGGTTCTCGACGGCCACCAGCCCCTCGCCGCGCATCTCGAACACGCCCAGTTCCCCGGCCTGACCGAAGCGGTTCTTGACCGAGCGCAGGAGGCGAAAGGCCCCGACCGTCTCCAGAAAGACGGTGGTGTCCACAATGTGCTCCATCACCTTCGGCCCGGCGACGGTGCCCTCCTTGGTCACGTGCCCGACGAGGACCGTCGCCGTCCCGGTTTCCTTGGCGGCGCGGGTGAGCAGGGCGGTGCCCTCGCGCACCTGGGCCACGCCGCCGGGCGTGCCGTCGCCCTCCACGGTCACGGTCTGGATGGAGTCCACGATACACAGGGCGGGTTTGTGTTCGGCCATCAGGGCGGCCACGTGTTCGGCGCGGGTGTCGCGGGTGAGCTGAATCTCGGCGGTCACGCCCAGGCGGTCGGCGCGCAGGCGAATCTGCTCCAGCGACTCCTCGCCCGCCACGTACAGCACCGTCCCGCCGCCCCGCGCCAACCGGTCGGCCACCTGAAGCAGCAGCGTGCTCTTGCCGATGCCGGGTTCGCCGCCGATCAGGGTCACGCCGCCCGCAACCAGGCCGCCACCCAGCACACGGTCGAGTTCAGGAATGCCGGTGGGCATCCGGGGTTCCTCGCGCCGCCCGACGGTCGAGAGGGGCGTGAGGCGACCCCCGATCACGCCGCCGTAGCCGCCCCCCAGGCCCCCGCGCGCCTTGCCGCTCGCCACCGTGGGCACCTCCTCCTCGAAGGAGTTCCAGGCCTGGCAGTTGGGGCAGCGGCCCAGCGGCTTGGCCGACTGGTAGCCGCAGGAGGTACAGACGTATTTGGTGCTGACTTTAGCCACAGTGTCTCCTCTCGCAAGGGAGGGCGTGAAGGGGCGGCCAGCGGTCAGCTTCCAGCCGCCAGCCGCAAGAGTCAGGGTTGCCCTTCTGGGCCTACCCGTTGGGGCGGCTGTCGGCCCGCCAGTACATCCCGTCCCGCGTGGCGAGGTAGTCGCCGTCGAGCAGCTCGGTCAGGAGGAGGGCCGGGTCTTCGAGCGTGCTGTGGTCGCGCAGCAGCGCCAGCACCTCGGCCTCGTCGTAGCGGCGGCCCGGCTCGAACAGGCCCGTGAGGTGGTCGAGAATGGCGAGCTGGTGGGCGCGGCGGCGGTCGGAAGGCCAGCCGGTGATGCGGCCATGTTCGTCCTGAAAAGCGGCGATGCTCTTGGTCATAGAGACGCATCCTAGCGGCTGCGCGCGGAAGGCAAAGTGCCCAAGGCAGAGGGCAAAAGGCGGAAGCCCCTGCTGGAGCCTCCGCCTTCCTTTGAGCCTTCTGCTTTCAGCCTTCCGCCATCCGCGGCCGTCAGGCCAGAATCTGCGGCGGCGCGGTCGTCCCGCGCTCGAACTGAATCCCGTCCTGACCCAGCACCACGCGCAGTTCCTCACCCGCGCTGCCGATCAGTTCCAGCGCCAGCGGGTCCTCGATTTCCTCGCGGACCAGGGTGCGAAGCTGGCGGGAGGAGCCGACCGCGTGCTTGGGACTGCGGGCCTTGAGCTTGCCCACCAGCCAGGCGGCGATGGCCGGGTCGAAGGTGACGTTCAGCTCGCGGCTGGCGAGTTCCTCGCGCATCTCGCCCATCAGTTGCTGGGCCACGCGGACCAGTTCGTCCTCACCCAGCGGACGGAAGCGAATCACGTCGTCGAGGCGGTCGAGGAACTCGGGCGTGAAGATGTGCCGCAACGGCGTGTTGCTGTCCTGCGTGACCGGGCTGAAGCCCACCGTGGGGTTCACGTTGAAGCCCGTGTTGCTGGTCATGATGATGATGGTCCGGCGGAAGTCCACCGTGCGGCCCAGCCCGTCGGTCAGGCGGCCGTCGTCGAGCACCTGAAGGAAGGTGTTGTAGACGTCGGGGTGCGCCTTTTCAATCTCGTCGAGCAGGATGACGCTGAAGGGCTGGCGGCGCACCGCCTCGGTCAGGCGGCCGCCCTGCTCGAAGCCCACGTAGCCGGGAGGCGACCCGATCAGCTTGGAGATGGAGTGCGATTCCTGAAACTCGCTCATGTCCACGCGGATGAGTGAGCGCTCCGAGCCGAACAGCGTCCGGGCCAGCGCCTTGGCGAGGTGCGTCTTGCCCACGCCGCTGGGGCCAACGAACAGGAAGCTCGCGGCGACACGGGTGCGGCCGCCCAGGCCCACGCGGGCGCGGCGCAGGGCACTGGAAAGGGCGCGGATGGCGTCGGGCTGGCCGTACACCTGATCGGTGAGCTGCTCTTCCAGGTCGCCGAGCTGCGCCGCCGACTCCTCGGAGTAGATGCCGCCCATCGAGTTGATGACGCTCTCGATGTCGTCGCGCGTGACCATCGGCTCGCCATCCTCGGTTTCCGCGACGGGCAGACCCACGCTCATGTTCAGGCGCACGCGGCTGGCGGCCTCGTCGATCAGGTCGATCGCCTTGTCGGGGAAGTTGCGGCCCGGCAGGGAGCGCTCACCGATACGCACCGCCAGTTCCAGGGCCTGATCGGGAATCTGCACGCCGTGGTGTTCCTCGTAGCGGGGGCGCAGGCCGCGCAGAATCTGGAGCGTCTCGGCGGGGCTGGGTTCCAGCACGATCACCGGCTGGAAGCGGCGTTCCAGGGCCGCGTCCTTCTCGATGTAGCGGTGGTACTCGCCGGTGGTGGTCGCGCCGATCACCTGAATCTCGCCGCGCGACAGCGCCGGCTTGAGGATGTTCGCGGCGTCCAGCGTGCCCTCCGCGCCGCCCGCCCCGACCAGGGTGTGCAGCTCGTCGATAAAGGCCATCACCTTGGCGTTGCGCAGTTCCTCGATGATCTGGCGCAGGCGTTCCTCGAACTCGCCGCGGTACTTGGTCCCGGCGACCACGCCCGAGAGGTCCAGGCTGACCAGGCGGACGCCGTGCAGGTTGGGCGGCGTGCGCTTCTCATGGATGGCGAGGGCCAGCCCCTCCACGATGGCGGTCTTGCCCACGCCGGGGTCCCCGATCAGCACGGGGTTGTTCTTGGTGCGCCGCGTGAGAATCTGGGTGACGCGGCGGATTTCCTCGCTGCGGCCGATCACCGGGTCGAGCTTGCCCTCGCGGGCCTGCTTGGTCAGGTCGCGGCCGTACTCGTCGAGGAAGGGCGTGGCGACGGGCTTGGCGGCCTTGCCGGTGGTGCCGTCCCCCTGCGCCAGCACGCGCCAGCGGATGGTGTCCACGTCCTTGGTGAGTTCCTGGAGGATGCGGAAGGCCACGCCGTCGCCCTCGCGGATAATGCCCAGCAGGATGTGCTCGGTGGAGGTCACCTGCGCGCCGAGCTGCCGCGCCTCGGTGGAGGCGAGTTCCATCACGCGGCGGGCGCGCGGGGTGATCGAGGGGGCGTCGTTGAGGCGGTTGCCCTCGCCCCGGCCGATGATTTCCTCGACGCGGCGGCGCAGGCCGTCGAGCGAAGCGCCGAATTCGGAGAGGATGGTCGCGGCGGTGCCGCCCTCGCGCATCAGGCCGAGCAGCAGGTGTTCGGGACCCACCATCGCGTGGCCCAGGCGGTTGCCTTCCTCGCGGGCGTAGTGGAACACGAGGCGGGCGCGGTCGTCGTATCTGTTCATGGGCTACCCCCTGTGTCGAGCGGGCTGGGGCGGGGCGAGCAGGAGTGGGGCGGGCTGAGGTGCTTCGGGCAGGGCCTGGGGCCGTCGGCACAGCGCCGGGGCACGTCGGAAAGCGGATGGTGCATGGAGTCTAGTGTATGGCCGGGTTCACGTGTGCTGCGCCGTCAAGCTCACCTTCTCCCGGCTCCCAGGCTAGCGCCGGAGGCCCCACCCGAGTCTGTCTGTCCGGTCCCCTTTTGGGGCAGGTGGGAGGGGGCACCCAGCGCCGACAGCGCCGCCTGCAAGGTGGTGTCACGGCCCTCCGCCGTCAGGGCGGTGATGTCGGTGGGCGCGGCCACGTCGGGCGTGAGCGCGGCGGGCAGCGGTTCATCCGCGTCGGTGTAGGCGCGCAGCACGGTCACGGACAGCACGCCGCCGTCGGGCAGCCCCTCGAAAATCACGCCGCTGTTGCCCACGCCGCGCGTCTTCTCGCCGACCAGGGTGGCCCCGGCCCGGTGCGCGTAGTAGCTGAAGACCTCGGCGCAGGACGCGGTATTCGGCCCCACCAGCACGGCCAGCGGCCCCCGCCACAAGGCCCAGTCGGGCGACGCCGCGCGGGCGAGCAGCGGCAGCACCTCCTCGCCGCGCAGGCCGCCGTAAGCGTAGCTGCCGCCCTGCCAGCGCGTCTTGTACAGCACCGGGGCAAAGGCGCTGGCGGCGGCAACGCACTGGTTCAGGCTGCCCCCGCCGTTGTAGCGCAGGTCCACGATCAGCGCCCCCGCCCCGGCCTCCCGCGCCTCGGCCACCCGTTTCAGGAACAGGGCCGCGCTGTTCTCCGGCAGGAAGGAGGGGAAATCGATCACGGCAGTCTTGCCGCCCGGCCCGGCCCAGCCCAGCGTCGGCTCGTCGCGGGCCTGGAGACGGGCGGTGGGCAGCGTGACCTCGCGCTCCGGCTGGCCCGGCTGGCGCAGGGTCACGCGCAGGGGCGTTCCCGCCCGCTCCAGCCGGATGAACTCGTTCGGCCCGAGGGGGAGGTTCTGGCCCGCCCCGTCCTTGCCGGCGGCCTCACCGTTCACGCTTGTGAACAGGTCGAAGCGGTGCAGGCCCATCTGCTCGGCCGGGCTGCCCGCCAGCACCGACACCACCAGCAGGCCGCCCACCACCCGCGCCACACGCACGCCCGTGCGGTTCACGGCGCGGTTCTGGCTGATTTCCGCCAGCCGCTCGGCCCCCTCCGCGTCGCGGACATTGGTGTGGTCGTCGCCCAGTTCGCGCAGCATGTCGCCCAGCACCGTGCGGCCCGTAGCGTAGTCGCAGGCGTCCCCCTGCGGCGCACACGTCTGGGCCAGCACCGCCGCGTACCGGCTGGCGAGTTGCACGCGGTCCACGGTGGACCACCCGTAATACTCGCTCTGCACGGCGCGGGTGGCGGCGTCGAACAGGTCGGTGGCCGGACTCGCCCCCGCAGAGAGGGTGGCGAGCAGCGCGAGAGCCAGGGCGCGTCGGGTTGTGGGCACGCCTCAGGCTAGCGCGCGGGCCGGAGCGGGAACCGTGGCCCTGCTAGCCAATGGGCCGCTAGACAATGGGTGTGACCAGCGTGCCGATGCCCTCCACCTCCACCTCGACCGTGTCGCCCCGGTTCAGCGCGCCGACGCCCTCGGGCGTGCCGGTGAGTACCACGTCGCCGGGTTCCAGGGTGACAAAACGGGTGACGTAGGTCAGAATCTGCACCACGTCGAAGATCATGTGGCTGGTGCGCCCGTCCTGGCGCGTCTCGCCGTTCACGCGGGTCACGACGCGCAGGTCGGTGGGGTCGAGGTCGGTTTCCAGCCACGGCCCCAGCGGACAGAAGCGGTCGGCGGCCTTGGCGCGGAACCACTGGAGGTCCGTCTTCTGGAGGTCGCGGGCAGTCAGGTCGAGGCCGCAGGTGTAGCCCAGGACGGCAGCGAGGGCCGTGTCGGGCTTCAGGTCGCGTGCCCGCTGGCCGATGACGAGCGCGAGTTCGCCCTCGTAGTGGAAGTTCTGGGTCCAGGCCGGGTACTCGACCGTGCCTCCCGGTTCAGCCAGCGCGTTCGGTCCCTTCAGGAAGATGCCGGGTTCGGCGGGCAAGTCGCCCGTGTCGTTGCCCAGTTCGCGGATGTGGTCGAGGTAATTGCGGCCCACGCAGACAATCTTGGTCGGTTCGGCGGGCGCGAGCAGCGTGACGCCCTCCAGGGGCACCGTCTCGCCCGTCCGCTCGCCCGTCATGCCGCGCGTGAGGTGAACCGTCTCCCCCTCGACCTGGCCCCACCGGGCCGCCTCTCCCTGCCGAATCCTGACCAGACGCATGGGAGGAGGATATACGCTCACGCCATGCCCAGCCTCACCCAGCTCCGCGAACTCCAAGCAATCGCCCAGGCGGGCCTGACCTACACCCGCGACCCCTACGACCGCGAACGCTATGAGCGGCTGCTGGTCCTGACCGCCGAACTGCTGGCCGGGGAGACGGGGCAGGCGGCGAACGAGGTGCATGAGCATCTGAGGGCCGAACGCGGCTACCTGACGCCGAAGGTGGACGTGCGGGCGGTCGTGCTGAACGCGCGGGGGGAGGTCCTGCTGACCCGCGAGCGCGTGGACGGGCGCTGGAGCCTGCCCGGCGGCTGGGCCGACCCCGGCGACAGCCCCCGCGAGGTGGCCGTGCGCGAGGTCCGCGAGGAGACGGGGCGGCAGGTGCGCGCGACCCGCCTGCTGGCGCTGCTCGACAAGGACAAGCACCCGCACCCGCCGGACCTCTGGGCCGTCTACAAGGCCTTCGTGGCCTGCGAACTGGTCGAGGACCGCGCCCACCCCGGCAACACCGAGACGCTGGAAAGCGGCTGGTTCTCCCCCGAGGCCCTCCCGCCGCTGAGCCTGGGGCGCAACTTGCCGGAGCAGGTGCGGCGGATGGTGGAGCTGAGCCAGCGGCCAGAACTGGGCGTGGACGTGGACTGAAGGGCAGGACGCCCCTCAGACTGGGCCGCTACACTGCCCCGCGTGACCCCTTCCCTTCCCGCAGGTTTCATCCGTGCTCAGGACGTGCTGGACGAACGGCTCAGCGCCGCTGAGGTCAGGACGCTCGACATGCGCTACGGCAACGAGGAGTTGCTGTACGGCCTCGACCTGCTGGGGCTGGCCGGGCCGTTTTCCCGCGTGACCCCCTGGGAACTGGAAGACGAGCAGGGCGTGGTACGCATCAACGCTTCCGGCTACGCGGCGGTGCCGTTCGGGGACATGCCGCCTGCCATCACCCGCTTTCTGGCCGAGTACCTGGAAAAGAACCGGGCGATGGGGCTGCCGCAGCAGTCGAGTTCCGCGTGGCGGGCGGCCCTCCAGACCAATCTGGTGCACCTGCTGGCGCGTGAACTGCCCTCGCACGCCGACTCGCAGGTCTTCTTCTGCTCCAGCGGCACCGAGGCCATCGAGGGCGCGCTGAAGTTCGCCAAGGCGTGGCGGTCCCGCGCGAAGTTCTACATCTCCTTTTCCAGCGGCTACCACGGCAAGACGCTGGGCAGCCTCAGCCTCACGCCGAATCCCGAGTATCAGGACATCTTCCGGCCACTGGTGCCGGGCGCGGTCACCAGCCCTTACGGGGACCTGGAGGCGCTGGCGCGGCTGGTGCGGCGACTGGGGCCGGACAACGTGGTGGCGGTGGTGGTCGAGCCGATCCAGGGCGAGGGCGGCGTGAACATTCCCCCGCCCGGCTTTCTGCGCGGCGTGGGCGAGTTGTGCCGCCGCCACGGCATCGTCTGCATCGCGGACGAGATCCAGACCGGCCTGGGCCGCACCGGGCACTGGTTCGAGTCGGCGGCGCAGGGGCTGGATGCCGACATCATCACGCTCGCCAAGCCGCTGGGCGGCGGGATGACGGCGGTGGGCGCGACCATCGTGCGCCACGCCATCTACAAGAAGATGCTGGGCGGCCTCAGCTCCAAGCGGCACTCCAACACCTTCGGCGGCAACTCGCTGGCGATGGCGGTGGGCCTCAAGTCGCTGGAATACCTGGTGGAACAGGACCTGCCCGCCCGCAGCGCCCGTCTCGGCGCGGCAGGGCTGGAGCGCCTGCGGGCCGTGCAGCGGCGTTATCCCCGGCTGCTGGAGAACGTGCGCGGCCAGGGAATGCTGCTCGCCATGCAGTTCAAACCGATGGTCGGCGTGCCCCTCCCCGGCGTGCTCAAGGAACTCGTCTTCGAGGCGACCGCGATCCTCGCCCTGCGCGAACTGCACGAGGCGGGCGTGATGGCGAACCTCAGCCTCAGCTCCAAGCGCACGGTGCGCCTCACCCCCGCCCTCGACATGCCCGAGGACCTGTTCGGCCGGATGTTCGACCGGGTGGACACCTTCGCGGAGCGCAACCCCATCTCACGTTCCCTGCTCACCAACACGCCGCCCGTCATGACCGCCCGGCTGGCGAAGTTCGCGGCGAGCAAACCGAAGAAGCGGACGGAGAGCGACGGGTGAGGGGGCAGCGGTACGCAGTGCGCGGTACGCGGTAAAAGCTCATTTCCTGCGCACTGCGTACCGCGCACCGCCTCCCCTACGCCAACCCACACCCCCGCTGCACCAGCAGATGCACCTCGTCGCGCCCCAGGCGGCGGGCGGGGAGGGGCAGCGTGGCGGGCAGGTCGCTCAGGCCGCGCACCAGGGGGACGTATTTGAACTCGGGGCGCGCGATCAGGTCGCGGGCGGCGGTGAAGGCCAGCACGAAGTCGAGCCTCAGCTCGAAGTGGGCGTTCAGTTCGGCGCGCAGGGGGCCGGGGTCGCCGCCCAGCAGGGCGAGGAGGGCAGGGTGCGTCTCGAAGCCGTCCTCCAGGGATTGCAGCACGCGGGCCGTGTCGAGCAGCAGGGCCGCGCCGGGCAGGGCGTAGCCGCCCACGCGGCGGCGGCATAGCTCGGGGGCGTCACCCCGCACCAGCGTGACCGCGCGTCCGGCACGTTCGGCCCCGCCCAGGTAGGCCCAGAAGCGGCCCAGGCTGCTGTAGCGCGCGAGTTCCACGTACCCGGCGGGCCGCGTGGGCAGGGGGCGGGTGGGCCTGGGGTTCACCCCGCCATGCTAGTGCGCCGGGCTGGTGGGCGGGCCTACTCGTCGTGCGGCGGGGGCTGGTCGGGGTCGCAGTAGTCGATGGTGGCGGAGCGGAAATCGCCCACCACGACCTCGCGCTTGAAGGGGTAGCCGATGCGGACGCCCTCGGCGGCGCATTCCAGCGTGAAGCGTTTTCCCCTGGGGACCGGGGTGTCCCCAATCACCAGGGGCCGCCGGGCCTCGTAGATGGCGCAGTAGGGCGTGCAGAAGTAGAAGCCCACAAACTGGCCGCCGGGATGCCGCGCGGGAACGGCCCCGCCCGTTTGCAGGGCGCGGCGGATGTCGTCCCAGAGGGCCAGGCTGGCGGCCGGGTTCGGGTCGAGCGCCCACATCTCCGCGATCACGCGCTGGGCGTCGTGGTTGCGGCGCAGGGTGCCGACGTTGTTGGGGTCGGTCATGACCCAGGGGTCGAATCCGGGTTCACCGGGCAGCGGGGTCCGGGCGAGGGGGCCGGGCTGCGCCGACTTCTGGCCGGACTGCCCGGACGTGCGGCCCGGCTCGGTCAGCAGCGCGGGATAGCTGATCAGCTGGCCGACCCGGTACAGTCCCTCGATGGCGCGCTTGGCCTGCTCCTCGATCTGCTCGTGCAGCGCGGGCGAGGCCTGGGGGGTATACATTCCCACCACGTAGCTCGCCTGCGACAGCGCCTCGGCAAACTGCCCGCGCAGGCGGGCGAGGCGGGCCGCGTCGGCTTCCGGGGTGGCCTTTTCCAGCGCGTGCATCGCGGCCTCGGCGTGCAGGCGCATGGCGTCGAGCGCGGCGATCATCGCGTCGAGGTGCGGGCGGGGGCAGGGTTCGACGGGCGACCAGTCGGGCAGGCGGGCGGGCAGCGTGCCGGGGGGCAGGTCGAAGGTCGGGTCGTGGGCCGCCTGGCTCGCGTAGCCCAGCCAGCGCTGGACGCCGGTGTAGTAGCCCTGCACCTGATCGAAGGTCACGGGCGGCACGAACCCCACGGTTGCGGGGTCGGCGGCCTCGTCGGCCTCCAGCATCTTGTCGCCCAGGGTTTGCAGGGCAAAGGCGTTCCAGGCACACGCCAGCTCCAGCCCCACGTGCCGCTTCACGGCAAAGGGACTCTGGCCGCTGAGGGTCAGGTCGAAGCGGCGACGTTCGGCGGCGTCGAGCAGGGGGTGAACCTGCGCCCCGGCCCGCCGGTAGGCATAGAGGGTTTCGGCGTCGCGCTCGCCACGCAGTGAGGCCCGCAGCCGCGCCCAGACCCCCGGGGTCGAGCCGCCGGGGGTCTGGCCTTCAGGAGCCGAACTTCCAGAGGTTGGCATACCCCTCACAGTACGTCAGCCCCCGCCCCGGCGTTCCCGCATCTGCCCGCGCCAGGCCTCCCAAAGGATCTGAGACGGAACCTCAAGCCTGAACATTGCGTGAACGGCAGGTGGGACAGGTGTTGCAGTCGGGGATAGCTGAACCGAGTACAACGGGGCATGACCACCTCTTCGCAAAATCCACTGGAACTGCTGGCCGGGCTTGACCTGGAGGCGCTAGGAAACCTGAGCCAGAAGGTGGACCTGCCCGCGCTGCTGGGGGCGGCCTCGCGCCTGAGTGACGGGCAACTGAAACAGCTCTCGCGGTTGCTGGAGCGGGGGACACGGCCTCCGCGGGCGCTCCCCGAAGCGGACGGCGACTTTTACGGGCAACTGGATGACCTGACCCCGGAGCAGCAGGAGGTCCGCCTGGCGGTGCGCGGCTTCATGGAGACGCAGGTCGCGCCCATCATGAACGAGTACTGGAGCCGCGACGAGTTCCCCCGGCACCTGCTCCCCGAACTGCGCCGCCTGGGCCTCCCGCGCCGGGTCTGGAACGAGGACGGCACCCGCAAGCCCGACGCCACGCTGATGGAGGGCCTAATCACGCTGGAAGCCTGCCGGGTGGACGTCTCGACCGCCGTGTTCTTCGGGGTCCACACCGGCCTCGCGTTCGCCTCCATCGCGCTGGGCGGCAGCGCCGAGCAGAAGGCCGAGTGGCTGCCGAAGATGCTCGATCTGGAGGCCATCGGGGCCTTTGGCCTGACCGAACCGGAGGGCGGCTCGCAGGTCAGCCAGGGAATGCGGACCACCTGCCGGCGCGACGGCGACACCTGGGTCCTGAACGGCGAGAAGAAGTGGATCGGCAACTCCACCTTCAGCGACTTCACGGTGATCTGGGCGCGCGACGTGGACACGGGGGAGGTACGCGGCTTCATCGTGCGGGCGGGGACGCCGGGTTACCGCGTGCAGAAGATCGCGGGCAAGATCGCGCTGCGGATGGTGGAAAACGGCCACATCACGCTGGAGGACTGCCGGGTGCCCGAGTCCGACCGTCTTCAGGAGGTGCAGGGCTGGCGCACGACCGCCGAGGTGCTGCGGCTCACTCGGGCGGGGGTGGCGTGGCAGGGCGTGGGCTGCGCGCTAGGGGCCTACGAGCTGGCGCTGAAGTACGCGCAGACCCGCGAGCAGTTCGGCAAGCCCATCGGGAGCTTCCAGCTGATCCAGAACCACCTCGTTCACATGCTGGGCAACGTGACGGGCGCGCTCGCGCTGGTGCTGCGCCTCTCCGAGATGGCCGACGCGGGCCTGATGCGCGACGAACACGCCGCGCTCGCCAAGGTGGTCACGGCGGCGCGCTGCCGCGAGACGGTGGCGCTGGCCCGCGAGACCTTCGGCGGGAACGGCATCCTGCTGGAATATCTCGTCGCCAAGCACTTCGCGGACACGGAGGCAATCTACTCCTATGAGGGCACCAACGAGATCAATACGCTGGTGGTGGGCCGCGCGATCACCGGCCTGAGCGCCTTCGTGTAACCCACTTTGTGAGGGAGGGGTTAAGCGTCGGGGCAGCACAGGGAACGGCAACGGCGTTTAGGGTGGGCAGTGAGGAACCTCTCACCCCTTGCGACGGGGAACAGGTCCGCGCCGGGACGCCTTATTTGGAAACGGCGCAGCAAGGAGACACTATGACACTGAACACGGATATGCTGTCGCGCCGCCTGAGCTGGCGCGGCGTTCTCGCCGGGTTGGTGATGGGCCTGGTGACCACCCTGACCATCCTGGCCCTCGGGCTGGTCATCACCGCCCTGACCGGGCTCACCCTCAGCGGCACCAGCATCCAGGCCATCATCTGGACCGCCC